>JAOUGF010000629.1 GCA_029857925.1 Gammaproteobacteria bacterium | reverse complement strand
TGTATTCACGCCCGCCTATTGGCAGGAATTACTCGCGGTGCGTGAAGTAGTGAGCAAAGAACTGGAAAAATTACGTGTCGCAGGCGGCATAGGCGCAGCGCTGGACGCCGAGATTGACTTGTATTGCGGCCAAGAATTACACGCCGCACTACAGCACATGGGGGATGAATTACGGTTTGCATTGATCACCTCCTATGCGCGCCTGCACCGCGAGACCGAAAAACCTGCACATGCAGTGCATTACACGCTTGCGAGCAACAACGAGTTGTGGATCGCCGCCGCACCGTCTGCGCACGCCAAATGCGCGCGGTGCTGGCACCACCGCGAAGATGTCGGCCAATACGCGGAACACCCTGAACTCTGCGGGCGTTGTGTAGACAACATCGCGGGCGCGGGTGAAACGCGGAGGTTCGCATAATGTTACGCTTAGGACTCGTCATCGCGGCAGTCATCATGATCGCCGACCAGATCACCAAGGTGATGGCTACAAATAGCCTTATGCTCTATCAACCGCTGCCGGTCATGCCGATGTTTAATCTGACGTTGATGCACAATACCGGCGCGGCGTTTAGCTTTTTGAGCGAGGCGGGCGGTTGGCAACGTTGGTTTTTCACTGCATTGGCCATCGGCGTCAGCGGCGTAATCATTTATTGGCTGCGTAAAATGCCCGCAACAGAACGCTGGCAAGGCATCGGCCTGGCGTTGATTATGGGCGGCGCATTAGGCAATGTGATAGACCGCATACGTTTAGGTTACGTGGTCGATTTTATTCAAGTGTACTATGATACGTACTATTGGCCAGCGTTCAACGTCGCCGATTCTGCCATTACGATAGGCGCAGGGATCTTATTGGTGATGAGTTTTCGCAAGGAGCACGCTTAGTTTCATTTACGCAACGAGGGCATCATCATGGACAGGCATTCGGTGTATTTTAAGTTGTATAGTACCCACAAGGCGCTAATATGCCTTTTCTTGTTCGCCGTTGTGACTTTGTTGCCGCTCTCCAATGCGCAGGCCAACCCCGCCTTCGCCCGCCAATACAACGTCAGCTGCGCGCTGTGTCATGCAGCGTTTCCGCGCTTAAACAATTTCGGCCGCGAATTTCTCGACAACAACATACGCATGGACGGTTGGGAAAAGGCAATAGGCACGGACACCGGCGACGCGCGTTTGGTACTGCCGAAATTTCCGCAGCTCGCGATGCGCGCACAGGCCTTCGCGCAGGTGCGTCAGAACGACGCGCGTGACGATCAAGGCAACGTGACCTTCAACTCTAATTATGACTTTCAATCGCCCTACTTGATAAAACTGATGTCCGGCGCGCCGCTGTCTGAAAACATCAGCTATTATTTTTACGGCATCCTCGCCGAAAAAGGCGCCAACGGCAGCGTTATCGTCGAAGACGCGTGGTTCCGGCACAGCAACTTATTCGGCGCCAAGGTCGGCATGATGCTGGGGCAATTTCAAATTTCCGACTTCATGTACGGCCGCGAAACGCGCCTGACGGTACAAGATTTCATGGTCTATCGCATGGCGGGCATCACCTATGATCGTGGTATCACGCTGGATCGCGCGCTAGGTCCGCTGACGATATCCATGGCACTGACCAACGGCAACGGCATAGAAGAGCGCGCATCGTTGAATAGTGCGGGCTTCAACCGCCCCGACGCGACCTTTGATCGCGACAGCCGTAAAAACGCGGTGGTGCATTTGGGCCTGAAGTTAGGCGATATCAATGCCGGCATGTTGTATTTGGACGGCAATCACGAAGATGCCGCGCGCACCAAAATGACGGACAAGCGCGTTTATGGTGTAAACCTGGCCTATTCGCGCAATGACCGCTGGTTTTTGTTCAGCCAATGGGTGTGGAATGAATGGGCGGATTTCACCACCACCGGGAAAACCGCGCGTTGGCAAGGCGGCTTTGTGGGCGCCGATTTCGTGCCCAACGAATATTGGGCGTTTTCAATGTTATACAACACGGTTAGCGCCGGTGACTTGAAGGATGCGCCCGTTTACGGCGGATTGCGTATGAATACGTTGACCGCAACGGCCTCCTATTATTTTA
>JAOUGF010000073.1 GCA_029857925.1 Gammaproteobacteria bacterium | reverse complement strand
ACGCGTCTGCGGCGGATAACAAAAGCCGATCTCGGCACAGCCTTGGTAGTCGGCGGTCACCGCGACTGTGCCCGTCGCCCCGCTCACCGTGATCGGGATAGAGACCTCGTGCAAATAAACCTCTTGTTTACCGAAGGCCGCGTCTTCCTTCATCTTACCTGCCGGAAACTGCGGCGGACCCAGGCTGGCACCCGGTGTGGTCGTCGTAAATTTAAACTTGTCGCGATAAAGGTATACGCCGTCAGCGATCAACCAATGCGCGATCACTGTATTCGCGTCGCGCGCGGTGAGGTCAAACATAAAGGCCTGATCGACGTCCAGAGGCTCTCCGTCGTGCGCCCCGCCGCCCAAGCCCAGGTTTTTGCCTATCCGTGAAAAGAGCGAATTCCCTGCCGGTGCAGTGCTGACTGCGGCCGCCGGGTTGGCGGTGGCGGTCTTGGGTGGCGCGGCCGTGGGCGTAGAGGTCGCGACCTTCAGATCGAATTCACGGGTCTGTGGCGGATAACATAGGCCGATGTCGGCACAACCTTGATAGGTGACCTTGAGTTTGAGCGCCGCGCTATTGGCGGTGTAGGGGATCGTCACTGCGACGTGTTTGCGGTAGGTCTCGACCTTACCGAAAAACTCGTCTTCCTTTACCTTGCCCTTGGGATATTGCGGCGCGCCCAACGTGACGCCAGCGCTTTTAGATTCGAATTTAAACTTTTCACGGTACAGGAAATAGCCCTTGGTGATATCCCATTCGGCACGCAGCGTTTGCCCCTGCACACTCAGCTTGGGCGGGATAAACGCCTCGTCAACCGCCAAGGGCTCGTCGTCTTGCGCCCACGCCACCCCGGCTACCGCCGCCAAACACCACCACACCAACCATTTTTTCATAGGGTTATAACGACTCGTTTAGCCATTGCAGATAAGGTACAAATCCCGCCGTCACCGGCAGGGCCACTATTTCCGGCACTTGGTAAGGGTGCAACGCGCGTATCCCTGCCTCCAAGGCCTCTAAGCGTTCGCGGCGGGTTTTGATAATCAACAACACCTCCGTCGCGCGCTCCACCGCCCCCTGCCACCGGTATATGGAGTGGATTCCGGGCACGAGGTTCACACAGGCCGCGAGTTTTTGTTCGACCAGCGCCGTGGCCAGGGTCTCGGCGTGCACGCCCTCCGGGCAGGTGCATAACACCACACAATGTTCGGTTGTATCCACGTTATATAGCGTCCAGCGACGTGTAAACTAGTGATTATACCGCCACTATGGCGATCGTGCTTGACTCCGTATGCAAACCGACTATCATTAGCACTCATAACAGGGGAGTGCTAACACACCCCTTGAAACCCCCGTAAGCGCCCCCATTATAGGGACTGCTTTTAACCCTTATCCTAAAGGAGAACCTTTCACATGAAGATTCGTCCGTTACACGACCGCGTAGTCGTCCGCCGTATGGAAGAAGAACGCACCTCGCCCGGTGGCATCGTGATCCCCGACAACGCCGCTGAAAAACCGATCCGTGGCGAAGTCATGGCCGTAGGCCGTGGCAAAGTGCTCGAAAACGGCGACACCCGTGGCCTCGACGTCAAAGTCGGCGACAAGATCCTGTTCGGCAAATATTCCGGCACCGAAGTCAAAATCGATGGCAAAGACGTGTTGGTGATGCGCGAAGAAGACATCATGGGCGTTTTGGAATAATCTCCCCCCACCTGAATTCGTAAACGAGGAATAGCACTATGGCAGCGAAAGAAGTACGTTTTGGCGAAGACGCCCGTCACCGCATGATCCGCGGCGTGAATATCCTGGCCAATGCGGTCAAGGTCACCTTAGGCCCCAAAGGCCGTAACGTCGTGCTCGAAAAGAGCTTCGGCGCCCCGACGATCACCAAAGACGGTGTATCGGTTGCCAAAGAAATCGAGTTAGAAGACAAGTTTGAAAACATGGGCGCGCAGATGGTGAAGGAAGTCTCCTCGCAGACCTCCGACATCGCCGGCGACGGCACCACCACCGCGACCGTGTTGGCGCAATCCATCCTGACCGAAGGCATGAAGGCCGTGGCCGCCGGCATGAACCCGATGGATCTGAAACGCGGAATCGACAAGGCCGTGTTGGCCGCCACCGAGGCGCTGAAACAGATGTCCAAGCCGTGCACCGACAACAAGTCGATTGCGCAAGTGGGCACCATCTCCGCCAACTCCGACGAAGTCATCGGCAACATCATCGCCGAGGCGATGGGCAAGGTCGGTAAAGAAGGCGTGATCACCGTGGAAGAAGGTTCGGGCCTGGAAAACAGCCTGGACGTCGTCGAAGGTATGCAGTTCGACCGTGGTTATTTGTCGCCCTACTTCGTCAACAATCAACAGAACATGAGCTGCGAATTAGACGCGCCCATGATCCTGCTGTACGACAAGAAGATCTCTAACATCCGCGAAATGTTGCCGGTGTTGGAAGGCGTCGCCAAGGCCGGTAAGCCGTTGCTGATCATCGCCGAAGAAGTCGAAGGCGAAGCGTTGGCCACGTTGGTGGTCAACACCATCCGTGGCATCGTCAAGGTCTGCGCCGTAAAGGCCCCAGGTTTTGGTGACCGTCGCAAGGCCATGTTGCAAGACATCGCCGTGCTGACCGGCGGCCAAGTGATCGCCGAAGAAGTCGGCCTGAGCTTAGAAAAGGCCACGTTGGCCGATTTAGGTTCCGCCAAGAAGGTGGTGGTGACTAAAGAAAACACCACCGTCATCGATGGCAATGGCAAACAAGCCGACATCAAGGCGCGCGTTGATCAAATCCGCGCCCAGATCGAAGAAGCCAGCTCCGACTACGACCGCGAGAAGTTGCAAGAACGCGTCGCCAAGTTGGCCGGCGGCGTAGCCGTCATCAAAGTCGGCGCCGCGACCGAAGTCGAAATGAAAGAGAAAAAGGCCCGCGTTGAAGATGCACTGCACGCCACTCGCGCCGCAGTGGAAGAAGGCGTGGTCGCCGGTGGCGGCGTCGCGCTGATCCGCGCCGTGGAAGCCATCAAAGGCCTGAAGGGCATCAACCATGAGCAAGACGTCGGCATCACCATCGCCCGTCGTGCAATGGAAGAACCGTTGCGCCAAATCGCGTTGAACGCAGGCGAAGAAGCCTCCGTCATCGTGAACAAGGTGCGCGAAGGCAAGGGCAACTTTGGCTACAACGCCAGCACCGGCGAATTCGGTGACATGGTGGCCATGGGTATTCTGGACCCGACCAAGGTGACACGCAGCGCGTTGCAAAACGCCGCCTCGGTCGCCGGTTTGATGATCACCACGGAAGCCATGGTGGCCGAACTGCCCAAAGACGAAAAGCCTATGCCCGGTGGCGGCGGCGGAATGGGCGGCATGGACATGATGTAAGGTTTTAAACTTTACATTGCGTTAACGCTGTTAGAAATAGAAAGGCCCCGGAAACGGGGCCTTTTTTTTGCGCGCTATTTTATTTAATTGAACACTGTACATTTCTGTAACGACTATTTTCAGATTTTACCCATGTACGCGCATAAGTGAACAGGCTAAGATATCCCGTAGCGCGCACTTTTACCAACACACGCAAGGAGTCCGTGTCCGTGAACATGCTAAGCACCGCCGCCCCATGGAATTTGGTCGCCGAGGGTTATGCCGAGACGACGATGAAGTTTTTTCAGGCCTACGCCGATGCGGCACTGGCGTTGGCAAACTTGCATAAAAATAGTTGCGTACTGGACGTCGCCTGCGGCCCCGGCACGCTGGCGTTAAACGCGGCGCCACAGGTGCGCCACGTGGATGCAATCGATTTTTCCGAGCAAATGCTCGCGATCTTACAGCGCAAAATCGCGACGCAGACAGTCCAAAACATCACCGTCCACTGCGGCGACGCGCAGGCCTTGCCCTATGCCGACAACCATTTTGACGCGGCGTTTTCGCTGTTTGGGTTGATGTTCTTCCCCGATCGCGCGCGTGGTTACGCCGAGATCTTTCGCACATTGAAACCCGGCGGCAAGATCATCTTAACCAGTTGGGCGCCGGTCGCGCAATCGCCCGCCATGCAGGCGGTATTCGGTGCGCTGCGCGCGATGAATCCCGCGATTCCAGAACCGCAAACGGTGATCGACTCATTGGAGAACCCGGATTTCTTTCGCGCCGAATTACAACGCGCCGGTTTTAGAGACATCAACATCGTGCTGAAGACACAGGTCATGCACTATGCGTCGATCGAGCAATTTTGGGACGACATGGTGCGCGGCAACGCGCCCATCGTGATGATGAAAAACGGCATGAACGCCGCGCAATGGCAAGAAAAAAATCAGATCGCGTTGGACTTTTTATACACGCGTCTTGGCAAGGGCGCGGGCAGCGTGTCCGCCGATGCGTGGTTGGGCATGGGTGTGAAATAGCGCAATTGAACGCGCATCTTGCCGTTAAATCGATGCGGGCGACAGAATGGAAACTGCCGCGTTCCGCCCCGTAGCGCGTGCGCTTTCACCCATTCCGCAATCTAGCAATCCCCACGCGCCGCACCATCACTGTAAATGTTCCACGCAGATCCCACCGATTAAATCGGCGCGCCGCAATAAAAACTGTTGGTTGCCGCATAACGACTCCGGCATACTAACCATACTCTTCGCACAAGGACGCCCAGTGAACGCCGTCAATTTCGCCATGCTTCTTATGCTCGCCGCATTGTGGGGCGCGTCGTTTCTATTTACGCGCGTCAGTGCGCCGGTGGTCGGGCCATTGGCGTTAATCGAGTATCGCATGGGGCTCGCGGCGTTAGTGTTGGCCGTGATCGCGTTGTTAATGCGCAAACCGCTGCAGGCCAAAACCCATTGGCGCCATTATCTGATACTTGGTTTTTTTAATGCGGCGCTGCCGTTTTTGCTGTTTGCGTACGCGGCACAAACACTGCCCGCGTCGATGTCTTCGATATTAAACGCAACCTCCCCGATATGGAGCGCCCTCATCGGCGCGCTGTGGTTAAGACATACACTCCCGGCGCGCACACTGTTGGGTCTGGTATTGGGCATCTCTGGGGTCACCTTGGTCGTCGGGTTCGACGCTGCGATGTTGCAGGTAGGCGCCGGAATCGCGGCCGCCGCCGCGCTGTTGGGGGCGTTTTGTTACGGCATTTCGACGGTCTACACCAAACTCGCCAAACCGGTGAATTCGTTTGCTAACGCGCACGGCAGCATGTGGGCGGCGACGCTATTGGTCGTGCCCGCGCTGCCGTATGCACCGACCTGGGTGGCGCCCAACGCGACGGTGACGCTGATGATCGCGACATTGGGCGTGGTGTGCACCGGGCTTGCGTTAATACTCTATTTTCGCTTGGTCGAGAATGTCGGCGCGACATCGGCGCTTACGGTGACCTTTTTGGTGCCCGTCTTTGGCATATTGTGGGGTGCGGTCTTTCTGCACGAGGTGATCGGGTGGAACACCGTCGTGGGTTCGTGCATCGTCATCGTCGGCACTGCGTTGGTGACGGGATTTAATCCGCGCGTATTGTTGCCACAGCGCAGCGTGTCGCGCACCTAAACACGACGCACAACGAAAGCCTGTATGCCTCGCGGCGGCGACCGCATAGTTAATCTGCCGTCGGTGGCGTCAACCCCATCAACGGCCAACGCGCGGCGACCTCAAACGCCGGCGGCGTACGCTGCCCCGCCAACAGGCGTTGGCACCCCGCAAACGCGATCATCGCGCCGTTGTCGGTGCAGAATTCGGGACGCGGGAAATACACACGCCCGCCGCGCGCCGCCAATTCCTGCGTCAACTGCTTGCGCAATTGCCGATTGGCACCAACCCCGCCCGCAACCACCAATCGCGTCAAACCGGTCTGATCCAACGCACGGCGGCACTTTGCACTCAGGGTATCGACGACCGCAGCCTGAAAACTCGCCGCGATATCGGCATGATCTGCGGGCGCGCACCGCTGTAACGCCAGTAGTGCGGCGGTTTTCAGGCCACTAAAACTGAAATCCAACCCAGGCCTGTCCAGCATCGGCCGCGGAAACGCATAGCGCGTGGCATCGCCCTGCATGGCCAGCTGCGCCAGCGCTGGCCCGCCGGGATAACCCAGCCCCATGCGCTTGGCCGTTTTATCAAAGGCCTCACCGGCGGCGTCATCTAACGACTCCCCTAATAGCGTGTACTGACCCACCCCTGCGACGTGCGCCAACATCGTGTGGCCGCCGGAGACCAACAACGCCACAAACGGAAAGTCGGGGGGATCAGGCTCTAGTAACGGGGCCAATAAATGGCCTTCCAGGTGATGTACCCCCACCGCGGGTTTGCCCAAAGACCACGCCAGGCTGCGCCCAAACGTTGCACCGACCAATAAGGCACCGGCCAGCCCCGGGCCAGCGGTATAGGCCACGCCATCCACCTCGTGCAGGGCGAGCCCGGCCTCCTCCAGTGCGGCCTGGACTAATGGAATCAGGCGCTGCACGTGGTCGCGGGAGGCCAATTCCGGCACGACCCCACCATAGACGGCGTGTAGTGCAATTTGCGTATGGAGTTGGTGGGCGCGCAGGCCCAGCGCGGCGTCATAAATCGCAACCCCCGTCTCATCGCAAGAGGTCTCTATACCGAGGACTCGCATCGTCTTTGCTTTACCTATTTGGAAGGAATGCCAGGATTTATTGGCAGATGCCTGTTAGAATACATCAGATGGCGTGTGTTATATCCACCTAAAAGACTAATTTTCACGTCTTTCCGTCCCGCACCTTGCAGGATGCGACTTTAGGGTCTAAAATACGCGTTTACCTGGACGCTAACCCGTCGCCGTGCGGCACTGAGCCGGCAAGGGTGCTTTATTCTTATTTTTTGGAGGTTGAAGTTTCGTCATGCCCATGGTCAAAGTCCGCGAAAACGAACCCTTTGATATCGCCCTGCGTCGCTTTAAGCGCGCCTGTGAGAAGGCCGGTGTATTGTCCGAAGTTCGCCGCCGCGAATTTTATGAAAAACCCACGCAAATCCGTAAGCGCAAGCAAGCCGCTGCGGTCAAGCGTCAGCTGAAAAAATCTCAGCGCGATGCGATGCGCGGTCAAGGTGCCGCCGGTGCACGCCGTGCCGGGCGTGCGCCCGCCGCTGCCGCCGCCCCCGCGCGCGCGCCACGTCCCTCGTTTTGATAAACCCTTACACCATCGTTTGATGGTGTCAAGTCTATCATTAGTGACGGTTTCTGGCAGGCTGCCCGTACAGCCTGTCAGCGTTGCGTTATTGCGAGAGCCTCTAAAAATTCGATCACGTCGATGAAGGCAAGGCGCAAACGAGCGAAAAAGCGCAGTTTACACGACGTCTGCCGTTACACGGCCTCGCTTTGGCGTGCGTTTCAACGCAGCCAACGCGGCCTCAGCGGATTTTTAGATGTTCCCTGCATTAAAATTTGTTACATTCACAGCATTACGCCAGACCTGCAACCCGCCCGCGGGTTGCACTTCCAGCGATATTGTCTATCCTCTTTGAGAGCATAATGAGGCTGCAGCATGAGCACCGGCGCAACGATCAAAGACAGTCTGCAAGAAGACATTAAAACCGCGATGCGCGCGCAAGATAAAGTACGCTTGGGCACGCTACGTTTAATTGCGTCTGCGATTAAACAAAAAGAAGTAGACGAACGCATCGTGCTGGGCGACGCCGAGGTATTGGCAATTTTGGATAAGATGGTCAAGCAGCGCAGGGAATCCATCACCCAGTTTGAGGCCGGGGGACGGCCTGAATTGGCCGCCAAGGAACAGGCCGAAATCGTGGTGATCCAAGGCTATATGCCGCAGCCGCTGACAGAGGCGGAGATCGAGCAAATGGTCGCGGCGGCCGTCGCACAGACCGGCGCGACCAGCGTCAAAGACATGGGCAAGGTCATGGGTGTGCTGAAACCGCAGATGCAAGGACGCGCCGATATGGCCGTCGTCGGCAACAAGATCAAGGCCAAACTGAGCGTATAATCACGCCCTAGGGCGTAATAGGTGTTGCGCCAAGGCCATTGGCGCGCGGTACGAACTTTCTAGCCGGATGACCGGAGGGCGCAGACGTTGGGCGGACGAATACCTCGCGAATTTATCGACAACCTCGTCCAACGCGTGGACATCGTCGATATCATCAATGCCCGCGTTGCGCTCAAAAAAACCGGCGCGAACTACGTCGCCTGCTGCCCGTTTCACAGTGAAAAATCCCCATCCTTTACCGTCAGCCCCAGCAAGCAGTTCTATCACTGCTTTGGTTGCGGCGCCCACGGGTCTGCCATCTCCTTTCTGATGAACTTTGAACGCCTGGAGTTTATCGACGCAGTGAAAGAATTGGCGCGCGAAGCGGGTATGGAACTGCCTTCCACGTCACTCCCCGAACCGCGTCAAGACGGCGTAGACAGTACGGCATTGTATGAATTATTAGAGCGCTGCGCGGTCTATTATAAACGGCAACTACGTGAACACCCGGAGCGTAAGCGCGCAGTGGATTATCTAAAGGGTCGCGGCGTCAATGGCGAAATCGCCGCCGAGTTTGAATTAGGCTATGCGCCTGAGGGCT
>JAOUGF010000628.1 GCA_029857925.1 Gammaproteobacteria bacterium | reverse complement strand
GAAGACGCTGCCGAGGGCGGCGCGCTTCCCAATTTAGGTACTGCCTACACTGCCCCCCAAGGAGGTTCTATGCCATTTACGCAGGCCGACATCGATGCCGCGAAAAAGGCGGCGCGCGAAGAAGCCGCCGCAGAATTCAGCGCGAAAGAGCAAACGCTGCAGCAAAAACTTGATGCCGAGCGCCGCACGCGCCAGTCAACGGAATTCGCTGCCGCAATAACTGCCGCCATCGACGCGGGGCGTTTAACGCCCGCGCAGGCCGAGGGCATGTGCGAGTTCATGCTCGATTTGGAAAGCGCCGACACCGCGCAGTTCGAATTCTCGGCGGGCAACGCCAAGGTGAAAAAGACGCCGCTGGTGTGGTTCCAGGAATTCATGGCGAAGTTGCCGAAGCAGGTGTCGATGGGGGCGGCGGCGCACGATCCTGCGTCGGAGTCCGGTTCCGCCGATTTCACCGCGCCGGGCGGTTACGCCGTCAATGCCGAACGCTTGGATACGCATCATAAGGCGCTGGATTATCAGCGCGCGCACCCGGGAACCGACTACTTGGTGGCTGTCGCCGCCGTAAACAAATAGGAGATGCCATGAGTTACAACAGCACACCCCTTTTAACCCTCACCAAAACGTTGTCCGGCACCGTGGCGGCGCATCGTTTTGTTACACCCGCCGGTGCGCAAGCGGGAGCGGACGCCGTGAGCCAAGGCGTCACGCGCACCGCCGGGGTGTCCGGCGATAAGGTGCCTATGGATGCGATCGGTACCACCATTGTCGAAACCGGTGCCGCAGTTGCCTTGAATGACACGCTGAAAAGCGATGCCTCTGGTCGCGGTATCACTTGGGTGACCAGTGGCGCGAAGACCGCAATGGCGCTGGAGGCGGCCACCGCCGCAGGTCAATTCATCGAAGTTTTGTTGCTGCCCAACGCTTAAGGAGTAACGTTCCATGCCGCAATTAAATGCCAGTCAAGCGCGTGTCGTCGATCCGATTTTAACGACGGCTGCGCAGGGTTATAAAAACGCCGAGATGGTGGGCGACGCGTTGTTCCCCGTCGTGCCGGTCGATAGTCGCGGCGGCAAGATCATTTCCTTCAACAAAGAGGACTTTCGCCTCTATTCGACAGGGCGCGTTCCTGGATCGAAGACCAATCGCGTGCAATACGGGTACAGCGGTAGCTCTTTTTCGCTGGAACAGCATGCGCTTGAAGGGGTGGTGCCGTTTGAAATCATGCAGGAAGCCAACGCCGTGCCGAGTATCCATATGGCGAATGTTGCTGTGCGCAAAACGCAAAACATTATCGAGTTGCGCAAGGAATACGCCCAGGCAGCGCTGGCGCGCAATGCCGCGAACTACGGCGCGGGCAACAAGATCACGCTGTCCGGCACCAGCCAATGGACGGACTATACCAACTCCAATCCGAGCGCCAATATCAAGACCGCGCGATCCGCGATTCGCGCTGCGATTGGTAAATATCCCAATACGGCGGTGTTATCGGCCCAAGTATTTGAGGCGGTGCAATTTCACCCGCTGATTCTGGATCGCATCAAGTACACCGGCCGTGATTCTGTGACGCCCGAATTATTGGCCGCGCTGTGGAATATCCCGATTGTGCGTGTCGGCAACGCGATCTACGAGGACGGCGCCGGTACATTGGCCGACGTGTGGGGCAAGGACGTTGTCTTGGCATACACCGAAGTCGGATCGTTACAGGACATGGGCTTGCCGAGTTATGGCTACACCTATCGTTTGAGCGGCTACGCGATCGTCGAAGAACCGTACCAAGATCGCAATGCGAAATCTTGGGTCTATCCGGTCACCGATGAATTGTCACCTGTCATCGCGGGCGCGTCCGGTGGTTATCTAATCACCAACGCCGTGGCGTAATCGAATAACCCCCAGCGACGAAGCAGTAAAGGCCAATCCCCTACACACTTAGGTGCAGGGGAACGCCCTTAACCAGGAGCATTTTATTATGGCAGCGACCACCAAGTACATTTGTAACCACCCGGTGCAGCATGATGGCGATTTGTATGCCATTGATGCTGAAATCGAACTGGAGAAAAAACACGCGCAA
>JAOUGF010000072.1 GCA_029857925.1 Gammaproteobacteria bacterium | reverse complement strand
TATCGAGTGGGGGCAACTGCAACTCGAACAGAGTGCATGGGCCACACATATCCGCGTGGAGGCGATTGCACGCGAGCGCCTGGGTCTCATTCAACCGCCGCCCGACAAGGTCGTGGTGATCCGCCCATGAACGCCCACGCCCCCGACACGCTGTGGCAACGCCGCCTGACCTGGGTGACACTGGGGCTATGCGCGGCCGGGGCGGCGTTGGTATGGCGCGCGTTTGATTTGCAGGTGTTGGATAAGACCTTTTTACAGGCGCGCGGGGATGCGCGCCATTTGCGCGTGGTGCCGCTGCCCGCCCATCGCGGCAATATCGTCGATCGCCAGGGCGATATCCTCGCCGCCAGCACGCCGGTCGATTCGATTTGGGTCAGCCCTGAGGATATCGATCTGAACGACCCGCAATGGGCAAAACTCGCGCAGTTTTTGAATCTGCCGTTGCCGCAGATCCATAGCCACATCCAAACCTACCACGACCGCTCATTTGTCTATTTGCGCCGCCACATCGCGCCGGACCTCAAAGACCAGGTGATGGCGCTGAAATTGGCCGGGGTCTTTGCGCAACGCGAATACCGGCGCTTTTACCCGTCGGGCGAGATCGCGACGCAGGTGCTGGGCGTCACGGACGTCGATGACCACGGCATAGAAGGCCTGGAACTCGCTTATGACGGCCTCTTGCGCGGTACCCCTGGCGCCGAACGTGTCGTAAAAGACCTGCTAGGCAAGGCGGTGGAACGCGTAGAACTGGTACGCGAGGCCAATCCCGGTGCGCTGTTGGCGCTGAGTATCGATCATCGCATACAATATCTGGCCTATCGCGAATTAAAGGCGGCGGTGTTGCAACACCATGCGCAGGCCGGTAGCGCGGTGGTGTTGGACACGCACACCGGCGAGGTGTTGGCGATGGTCAATCTGCCCGCCTACAACCCCAATAATCGCCCCGAATACCGTAGCGTGAACGCGCGTAATCGCGCCGTCACCGATGTGCTAGAGCCCGGCTCCACGATCAAGCCGTTTGCCGTCATTACGGCGCTGACCCAACACGCCTACGCACCGCAGACGTTGATTGACACCCGCCCCGGCAGCCTACAGATCGGCGGCCGCACGATACGCGATGTGCATAATTATGGCGTCATCGACGTCGCGCAAATCATCCAAAAATCCAGCAACGTCGGCATTGCGAAAATCGCGTTGTCATTACCCAAAGAGGCGCTGTGGCAAACCTATAACGACGCCGGTTTAGGCCGCGTGACGGACAGCGGTTTCCCCGGCGAGGCCAGCGGTCGCCTGCCGCCGCATCGCGGTTGGCACACGATAGACCAGGCCTCGCTGTCGTTTGGCTACAGCATGGCGGTTACGCCGTTGCAACTCGCGCATGCCTACGTCGCGCTGGCAAATGACGGCCTGGCGATGCCGATCTCGTTCATTAAGCGCAATGTGCCGCCCGATGGCTATCGCGTGCTCGACGGTGCGGCGGTGCGCGCCGTGCGTACGATGCTGGAAACGGTCGTCGAAGAAGACGGCACCGGCGTGCGCGCGCGCGTCCCCGGTTATCGCATCGCCGGCAAGACCGGCACTGTGCGCAAGGTCGGCGTGAACGGTTATATGGAAAACAAATACCTGTCGCTGTTCGCTGGGTTTGCACCGGCCAGCCGTCCGCGCCTGGCGATGGTGGTGGTGGTGGACGAGCCGACCGGCGCGTATTACGGCGGTCAAGTCGCGGCGCCGGTATTCGGCGCAGTGATGGCGGAGGCCTTGCGCATGCTCGACGTACCGCCTGACAATACGCCCAAGGGCCCTTTAAAGGCCGACCTGTTGGCAGGTATCGCACCATGAACATGAACCCCTGCGCCGCGCCTATCACCCCCGCCCCGCTGGCCAAATTGTTGGCCGGCATGGTGGCGGTCGCGCCGGAACACGATCGCCTCATCAGCGGCCTCGCGTTGGACAGCCGCGAGGTCAAGGCGGGTGATGTATTTTTTGCACGCCAAGGCACGCAACAAGATGGCAGCCGGTATATCGACGCTGCGGTTGCTGCGGGCGCGATCGCGGTCGTCGCCGACAGCGATACCACGTTTTCAGAACCCCATGTACCAACGTTTAGAGTGGCGCATCTCGACGCCAAATTGGGCGAGATCGCCGCACGATTCTTCAACTACCCCGCGCGCGACCTGAGCGTGATCGGCATCACCGGCACCAACGGCAAGACCTCGTGCAGCCAGTTTACGGCGCAGGTGTTGAGCACCCCGGCCTGCCCGGCAGGCATCATCGGCACGGTCGGCAACGGCGTGTTCGGCGCATTGACCCAAAGCCTACATACCACACCCGACGCGATCGCATTACAACGCTGGTTGCACCATTTTCGCGAACAAGGTCTGCGCTATGTCGCGATGGAGGTGTCTTCACACGGCCTCGATCAAGGACGCGTCAACGGTGTCGATTTCAGCGTCGCGGTACTAACCAATCTGAGCCGCGATCACCTCGATTATCACGGTGACATGGAAAGTTACGCCGCCGCCAAAAGCCTGTTGTTTACGCGCCCTGGCCTGCGCTATGCGGTACTGAATATGGATGACGAGCTCGGACAACGCCTGGCGACGACGCTGCCTGCGGGTGTGCAAGGCGTCGGTTATAGCTTGGCCGCCGATACCAAATTGCCACGCGGTATGTTGCACGTGCTGGTGAACTCGCTGACCTTGTCCCCCGCCGGTATCGCGATGGACGTGTTGACACCGTGGGGCGATCATCACGTCAGCACCCCGTTGTTGGGCCGTTTCAACGCGTCTAATGTGTTGGCGGTACTGGCCACGGCGCTGGCGCTAGGGATGCCGTTGGGCGAGGCCGCCGCACGCATCGCGTCGTTGCAGGCCCCGCCCGGGCGTATGGAGTGCTTTGGCGGAGGTGCGGGGCAACCGCTGGTTGTCGTCGATTATGCACATACCCCGGACGCGCTCGAACAGGTATTATCGACGTTGCGCGAACACACCACCGGCGACTTGTGGTGTGTGTTTGGTTGCGGTGGCGACCGCGATCGCGGTAAGCGCCCGCAAATGGCCGCAGTCAGCGAACACTATGCGCATCGCTTGGTGATCACGGACGACAACCCACGCCGCGAAGACCCACAACAAATCATCCAAGACATCCAGTCTGGGTTAAAATACCCGAATCGTGCCCAGGTGCAACGCGATCGCGCCCAGGCCATTGCGCTTGCGCTTGCGCAGGCGGCGCCGGGTGATGTCGTGTTGGTTGCGGGCAAAGGGCATGAGGATTATCAAATCATTGGTACACAACGCCGTCATTACAGCGACCGTGAGACCGTCGCGCACCTGTTGGGGGTGACCCATGCGTGATGCTGTGTTACGCGAATTTACATTGGTCAACACAGCGGCAGTGCTGGGTGCAGACACGCCGACGCGTGACGTCGTGTTCAACAGTATCAGCACCGACACCCGCACGCTGCAGGCGGGCGCGCTCTTCATCGCACTGCGCGGGCCGAATTTTGATGGCAACACCTATGTCGCCGCCGCCGCCGAACGCGGTGCGGTCGCCGCGTTGGTGGATCGCGCGGTTTCAAGCAACATCCCCACGCTACAGGTGAGCGATACGCGGCTGGCGCTGGGCGCGTTGGGCGCGGCACGACGCGCGGCGTATCAAATCCCGCTGGTCGCCGTCACCGGCAGCAATGGCAAGACCTCGGTGAAAGAAATGATAGGCCACATCCTGAGCGAGGCCGGTGGCAACGTGCTGGTCACGCAGGGCAACTTAAACAACGACCTGGGCGTGCCGCAGATGTTGTTACGCCTGACCGCGCAACACACAGCGGCGGTCATCGAGATGGGCGCGAATCACCTCGGCGAGATCGCATACCTCACGCAGTTGGCGCGGCCGACGGTCGCGTTGATCAACAACGCCGACGCCGCGCACCTCGAAGGTTTTGGCAGTCTGGACGGTGTCGCGCAGGCCAAGGGTGAAATCTATGACGGTTTGGGTGAACACGGCATCGCCATCATAAATGCGAATGATCGTTACGCAGACTATTGGCGCGGCTTGAATCGCAAACGCAAGATGATGACCTTCGGCATCAATGTCGGGGCCGATGTCGAGGCGCGCAAGGTCGCCTCTACCGCACAGGGTTGCCAATTCGAATTGCATACCGCACAGGGTTCAACGCCGGTACAGATCGGTTTATTGGGTCAGCATAATGTGATGAACGCATTGGCGGCCGGTACCGCCGCATTGGCAATGGGCGCACATCTCGCCGATGTCGCGCGCGGCCTGGCGTCGATGACGCCGGTCAAGGGCCGTTTACAAGCCAAACGCGCGCGCCAAGGCGCGACCGTAATCGACGACACCTATAACGCGAACCCCGCGTCGTTGCGCGCAGGGATACAGGTGCTAAAGGCGTTTGACGGTACGCGCATCTTGGTGCTGGGCGACATGGGCGAACTCGGCCCCGACAGCGCGCACTTGCACGCCGACGCGGGTGGCGAGGCGCTCGCGGCAGGTATAGATAAATTATTTGCGGTCGGCAAGCTGAGCGCGGCGGCCGTCGCCCGCTTTGGCGCGCACGCGAGTCATTTTGCCGATCAAGCCGGTTTGATCGCGGCGTTGGCCGACGAATTAAAACCGGGGGTTACGTTGCTGGTCAAGGGTTCGCGCAGCAGCCGTATGGAAAACGTCGTCGCCGCATTGTTAGAAACCGCTTAGGGGAGAAACACGCGTGTTGTTGTATCTGACAGAATATTTGGCCAAATACTGGAGCGTCTTTAACGTCTTCCAATACCTCACGTTGCGTGCCATTTTGGGTGTTATTACCGCGTTATTGATCGGATTGATCGTCGGCCCCAAGATGATACGCAGCCTGACCGCGCGTCAAATCGGTCAACACATCCGCAAAGAAGGCCCGCAAACGCATCATAAAAAGGCCGGCACACCGACGATGGGCGGCGCGCTGATATTGGTGTCCATCGTCATCGCGACGTTGCTGTGGTCGGACTTGTCGAATCGTTATATGTGGGTCACCGTCGGCGTATTGGTCGCATTCGGCGTCATCGGTTATCTCGACGATTACATTAAATTGGTCAAAAAAGATCCGAAGGGGTTGAGTGCGAAGGCCAAATACGGCCTGCAAACCATCGCCGGTTTGGCGACCGCATTTTATCTTTTTCACAACGCCAGTCTGCCGGTCGAAACGACGCTGTACGTGCCGTTTTTCAAATCCATCGCGATCCCGCTAGATTGGTGGTACGTGCCGTTTGTGTATTTGGTCATCGTCGGCTCCAGCAATGCGGTGAATTTGACCGATGGTTTGGATGGCCTGGCGATCATGCCTACCGTCATGGTCGGCGGCGCGCTGGGGCTGATCGTTTATCTCGCGGGAAATCGCGTGTTTGCGGAATATCTAGGCATACCCCACGTGCCGCACGTCGGCGATCTGGTGGTGTTTTGCGGTTCGCTGGTCGGCGCGGGCTTGGCCTTTTTGTGGTTCAACACCTATCCGGCGCAGGTATTTATGGGCGACATCGGCGCGTTGTCCTTGGGTGCGGCGCTAGGCGTCATCGCGGTGTTGGTGCGGCAAGAATTAGTATTGTTCATTATGGGCGGCGTGTTTGTCATGGAGGCCGTGTCGGTGATGATGCAAGTCGCCTCGTTCAAACTCACCGGCAAACGCATCTTCCGCATGGCGCCGATACACCATCATTTTGAATTGAAAGGCTGGCCGGAACCGCGCGTCATCGTGCGTTTTTGGATCATCACGGTGATCTTGGTGCTGGCCGGTTTGGCGACTCTGAAACTGAGATAAGCATGACACTCCACACGCGCCATTGTGATAACCACATCATCGGTCTAGGCGTGACCGGGATGGCGGTTGCGCGCTTTTTAGCGCGCCGTGACGCGACATTCGTGGTGTATGACAGCCGCGCGGAACCGCCGCTCGCGGCGCAATTCGCGCGCGATTTCCCACACGCCGAATTGCATTGCGGGCCGTTTGCGACGACGACCTTTGCGCACGCCAAACGCCTGATCGTCAGCCCCGGCGTCGCGTTGCGCGAACCGGCGATCCAACACGCGCTGGCGTTGGGCATCCCTGCCCTCGGCGATATCGAATTATTCGCACAAACGGCGCGCGCGCCCGTCGTCGCGATCACCGGCGCGAACGGCAAAAGCACCGTCACTACGTTGGTCGGCGACATGGCGCGCGACGCGGGTGTAGAGGTGCGTGTAGGCGGTAACCTAGGCACACCGGCGTTGGATTTGCTCGGCGACACCGAACCGCAATTATACGTGTTGGAATTATCCAGTTTTCAGTTGGAGACTACACACACCCTCGCCCCGCGCGCCGCCGTGGTGTTGAATATCAGCGCCGATCACATGGATCGTTATGTCGATGTCGCGGAATACAGCGCCGCCAAGGCACGCATCTACGCGCGTGCGCAAACGCGCATCGCGAATGCCGACGACGCGTTGGTGATGGCGATGGTCAAAGACGATCCAAGCTGCATCACGTTTACGTTACACGCGCCGCGCGTCGGTCACTACGGCGTCATCGAGGCCGACGGCGCGCGGTGGCTGGCGCGCGGCACGCAACGCCTCATCAACGAACGCGAATTAAAAATCGCCGGACGGCATAACACCGCAAACGCATTGGCCGCGCTGGCGTTGGGCCACGCCGTGGGTTTGCGTGATGATACGATGTGCGCGACGTTGCGCAAGTTCGGCGGATTGCCGCACCGCACGCAGTGGGTCGCGGAACGCGACGGCGTGACTTGGTTTAATGATTCCAAGGGCACCAATGTCGGCGCGACGGTCGCCGCGCTGCAAGGCATGCCCGGCAAGGTCGTGTTGATCGCCGGCGGCGACGGCAAGGGTCAAGATTTCGCGGAACTACGCCCCGCGTTGCAACAATACGGCCGCGGCGTCGTGCTGATCGGCCGTGACGCGCCGTTGATTGCGCGCGCCGTCGGCGATGCGGTACCCACGCGCAATGCGCACGATATGCGCGAGGCCGTGCAACTTGCGCAACAACTCGCGAAACGCGGTGACGTCGTATTGTTGTCACCGGCCTGCGCCAGTTTTGATATGTACAAAGGATATACCCATCGCGGCGACGTGTTCGTCGAGGCCGTGCGGAGTTTGCTGACATGATGACGCGCGCGCTGCAACATATCCGCAATTTCAACTACCGCGATACGCGTTTGGCGGGGGCGTCTAACGATGCGTGGCTGAGCGGCATCGTGCTGGCGCTGTTGACGCTCGGTGTGATTATGGTCGCGTCGGCCTCCATCACCACCGCCGACCGCCAAACCACACAACCGTTTTATTATTTGTGGCGCCAGGCGATGTTTATCATCGCAGGATTAGGCGCCGCCACGCTGGTGCGCAGGATTCCGTTACTCTGGTGGGAAAACGCCAGCCGCATGTTGTTGATCGCGGCGGTCGTGATGCTGGTCATCGTGTTCATCCCCGGTCTAGGCCGCACATTAAACGGCAGCACGCGCTGGTTGGCGTTAGGGCCCATCAGTTTTCAGGTTTCCGAGGCGGTGAAACTATGCACCATCGTATTTTTGGCCGGATACCTCGCGCGTCACGACGAGGCGTTACGCACGTCATTGGCGGCCTTGTGGCGACCGTTGGCGGTGTTGAGCGTGTTGGCCTTATTGTTACTCATCGAACCCGACCTCGGCGCGACCGTCATTATTTTCGGCAGCGCACTGATTATGTTGTTCATTGCGGGCACACCGCTTAAATATTTTCTGAGTCTCGCGGCGGCCGTCATCGCGATCTTCACTGCGTTGGTGTTCACATCGCCTTACAGGCTAAAACGTATGATTTCTTTTTCTGATCCGTGGGCCGATCCGTTCAACACCGGGTTTCAACTCACCCAGGCGTTGATCGCATTCGGGCGCGGCGAATGGTGGGGCGTGGGTTTAGGCGGCAGCGTGCAGAAACTTTTTTATCTGCCCGAGGCGCACACGGATTTCATTTACGCGGTGTTGGCCGAGGAATTGGGCCTGCTCGGCGCGTTGTCGGTCATCGTTTTGTTTGGATTGCTCTGCTGGCGCGCATTGCTGATCGGGCGTCGCGCACGTGAGGCGCAACAAGACTTTGCGGCCTACCTCGCATGGGGCATAGGCGCGTGGTTAGGGCTGCAGGCGTTCGTCAATATCGCGGTAAACATGGGGCTGCTGCCGACCAAAGGCCTGACGTTGCCGTTATTAGTTACGGCGGTTCCAGCATCTTTATTTGTCTGATCGCCGTCGCATTGTTGTTGCGCGTGGATCGCGAGACACAAGACGGTGGCGCGCAACAGGCCCACCAACAACGTCGCGGAGGTCCGTTATGGCGCCGCGCGTCTTGATTATGGCCGGGGGCACCGGTGGACATGTCTTCCCCGCCTTGGCGGTTGCGCACGAATTGCAACGGCGTGGCGCGACGGTAAGTTGGATAGGCACGCAAACCGGCCTAGAGGCCGAGGTCATCCCTAAGGCCGGTATCGATATCGACTGGGTCACCATCGGC
>JAOUGF010000627.1 GCA_029857925.1 Gammaproteobacteria bacterium | reverse complement strand
ATACACTGCGTTTTGACCCACGAAGCCTGGCGTCATTTTAGGCCGAGAGATCGCGTTTTACTAACGCGGTTCCCTATAACGTATATCTAATCCACCCAAACTACAACACTGGCTTTGATATTCATAATGTCAAAATCATAAATACGGGTCGCTGCCCGTAGTGCCGCACCGTAACATACGTGCAGTGGCAGTAAATGCTCTTCCCTAGGATGACAAAAACGTGCGGCCGGGGCCGAGTCCCAATGTATAAGGCCTTCTTCCCGCGCCACTTCCGAAAGTTTTTCATCCAAACAAAGGTGTTGTAACCACGCGTCGAACGCTAAATTTTTTCTCCGCGTATCCGCGTCATTTGCGCTAAAAAATGCCTTAAGATTGTGGAATGAAAATCCGGAACCAATGATGAGTACATTTTCGCGCCGTAGCGCCGCCAAGGCCTTGCCCATCGCGATGTGCTCACTCGGATTCAAGGTATTTATCAGAGAAAGCTGCACACACGGAATTTCGGCATCGGGAAACATTATTTTCAGTGGTACGAACATCCCATGGTCAAAACCGCGATGCTCATCCAGTGTCGCGGGTATTTTCTGCGCATTCAACATGCTGACAATTCTTTCTGCAAGCTTTGGCTCCCCCGGCGCGGGATACGTCAACGTGTAGGACGCCTCTGGAAATCCATAGTAGTCATAAATCAAAGGCGGTCGCGCGCCACCGGTCACTGTCGGACACGCGGCCTCCCAATGGGCACTCACGAGTACAATGGCCGTCGGCCTTAATAAATTCCCGGCGATTTCTTTCAGCACCCCCACCATCGCCTGGTGACGCTCGTCTCCCAACAATGGCAACGGACCCCCGCCGTGCGAAAGATAAATCACAGGCGCCAATCTTTCATCCTTCACGAATCTCACCTCAAACAAAGTAAAGAGAAGCTGAAATATTCACAAAAACGTGCATGCTGCGTTAAATCTCCGTTACCATTTACCCGGCTTCGAAATAGATGGAGGTTACCTAAATAGTGAATCTCTACATCTCCTTCCAACACTTTTTGATTTTATGTTTGACGCCGCAGCGTCGCAACCACGACACTGCCAATAACCAATACTCCACCCGCCATTTGCGCAGCGCTGGGCGCAACGCCACCCAACGCCGCAACCAATACGGCAAACAGTGGCACAAAATTCATAAATAGCGCAGTGCGCGGCGCTCCTAAGCGCGCGATACCTGCATTCCAATACCAGTACGCCAACACCGTACCGCCTAGCACCATAACCGCAAGCGCGCTACCTGCCTGAGCATCCGGAAGGGTAAATCGTTCTCCACTCAACAACGCCATCAACAACAACATCCCGCCCCCCACACCCATCAAAAGCGTAGTGACCGCCAACGCAGGTACGCCAGCAAGATAGCGCCGACTTAATACATTGTATATGGCCCACGCGAGATTCGCCAAAACCATTAATACATCGCCTCGTGACAACTGCAATGTTAATAACTGGTTTAAATGCCCATCGCTAATCACCACGATAACGCCCAAAAAAGCCAGCGGCACCGCCACCCATTGGCGCAATGTAGGCCGCTCCGCAAGGATGATAAACGCCATGAGACTGGTCACCAAGGGATTGGTTGCCATTATCAACGCGCCATTTGTCGCCGAGGTATATTGCATCGACACAAAAAAAAGCAGGTTAAATCCTACTATCCCTATACCGGCAATGCCAATAATCGCAGTGAAATGACTTTGCAAGAGGGTGCGTAATGCGGCTCCCTGATGCAGGGACACCAATAGTAACACCATCGCCGCCAATAGAAATCGATAGGCCGCTGCCCAAAATGGAGACAATGCATGCAAGACAGGGACAGCGAGAACAAAATTTGCGCCCCAAAAAAAAGTTGCTAGCACTACACGCGTGTAGACTTCTACCAGTTGCATCAACTCACCTAAACCATTTTGTTTTCGACATACTAAAAGGCCCACCGAATAAAGTGAGCCAGATCAATGTTATCCAACGCTAACGACCAACGACGTAAGGAAAACCATCGATTCGCTTCAATAAGCGTTTCCATCATTGTGTGTAAA
>JAOUGF010000626.1 GCA_029857925.1 Gammaproteobacteria bacterium | reverse complement strand
ATACCTTTATCGGTATGATGGTGCGTAACATGCAATTGATGGCACAGGCCTTGGGCGGTGATCCGCGCTGTGTCGATCATGTGGATGCCGCCAACATAGCGTTCGAAAAAAAGCGCTGAGCGAGGTTGTACTTTGAGCGCATTATTGCAATTGAAAGATGTCTCCGCCGGTTATAAGTCAAGCCCGGTATTCGCGCATCTTTCGCTGAATATCGCGGAGGGGCAATATGTCGGTATCGTCGGGCCGACGGGTTCCGGAAAAACTACGTTTTTGCGCACGGTGCTGGGCCATCATGCGGTGCACGGCGGCGAAGTGCTGTTAGACGGCAAACCGATCCAACGCGGCACGCGTGGCATGATCGGTTATGTGCCGCAACTGGAAACCATAGATTGGAATTTTCCGGTGACCGTCGAACAGGTGATCGCGATGGGTTTGTATATCAACCGGCCGTACTGGCCGTGGATGACCCGCGAAAACACCCGTCAAGTACACGCGCTCGCCGAACGTCTGAATATACTCGAGTGCCTGCCTCACCACATACACGAATTATCCGGCGGTCAACAGCAGCGCACATTTCTTGCGCGCGCGCTGGTGAACCGGCCGCGGCTGTTGGTGTTAGACGAACCGACGTCGGGCGTCGATATTCGTACCCAGCATGACGTATTGCATTTGTTAGGCGATTTGCACGCATCCGGGATGACGATCTTGTTGACCTCGCACGACTTGAATGCCGTGGCAGCGCACGTGCCTTGGGTGTTGTGTTTTAATAAAGGGCTGGTCGCGCAAGGCCCGCCGCAGGAGGTGTTTACGGAAGAGGTGCTCAGCAAAACCTATGGCGGTGCGTTGATGGTGGTGCGTCACGGCGGACAAATGATGATCGCGCATGCCAAGCCGATGCACGCCCACGCCAAACGATAGAGACTCATCGCGATGTATGAATTTTTTGTGGAACCCATGCAGTTTGAGTTTTTCCGCAATGGATTGCTCGCCGCCTTTTTAGTCGGCACACTGTGCGGCGTGTTAGGCGTATATATCGTGTTGCGCGGCATGAGTTATATCGGGCACGGTTTGTCGCATGCGGCGTTCGGCGGCGCGGTGCTGGGATACATTGTGCATTGGAATTTTTATGTCGGGGCGGCGGCGGCGGCGTTTCTTGCTGCGTTATTGATACACCGCTTGGCGGAAAACAAAAAAATCAAATCCGATGCCGCGATCGGCATTGTCACCACCGCGATGTTTGCGCTGGGCGTGGCGATTATCAGCAGTTTGCGGCAATTCACTCAGAGTTTTGAGGCGTCGTTATTTGGAAATATCTTGGGCGTGACGGATTTGGATTTATGGGTCATCGCCGCAGTGTTAGGGTTGACTGTGGCGGGTACGTTCTTCGGATATAAATCGCTGTTGTTTTCCACCTTTGATCGCGAGACCGCGAAAATTTTCGGTTTGCGTACCGATGGCACGCAATTTTTGTTTTCGTTGGTATTGGCGTTGGCGGTGATCGCGGCGATGAATATCGTCGGCGTGACGATGATCGCCGCGGCGTTGATTATCCCCGCGATTACCGCGCGTTTGTTGACTGACCATTTTGGCGTCATGTTGGGTCTCTCCACAGTATTCGGCGCCGTGATGGGCATAGGCGGCATGTTTCTCAGTTATGCGTTTGACGCCGCTTCGGGCGCCACGATCGTATTATTGGGCGCGATGATGTTTGTGGCCGCGTGGACCTACAGCGGTTGGCAGGAGTGGCGCGCGTTACGCCGCATGGTGCACGCGCATGGTGCGACGCGGCACGCGCATCCGCACACCCATCGCGGCGCGCATGCGCATACTCATGATGCGGGGGACCATCACCACGTCGAACCAGGTCGGTGGGTGCAAGTGCCGCCAGGTGGGGGACGCATAAGCCCGGCACAACAGGATCGCCCGTTGTCCGCCTCGGCGATCAACAAGGAGGAGCGTAAACCATGAATACTCCGGCAGTGAAAACCACGGTGGTGGTGGGCGCCAGCCCCAAACCCGACCGTTACGCAAACAAGGCGATTAGGTTTTTGATGGAACGTGGGCATCCGGTGATC
>JAOUGF010000625.1 GCA_029857925.1 Gammaproteobacteria bacterium | reverse complement strand
ACCGCCATCAGAAACACCAGCGGGGTCATCAAAGGTACGAAGATCGCGTTAAAATACGGCGGGCCGACCGAAATTTTGCCTTGCCCCAGGGCGTCCATCAACAATGGATATAAGGTACCCAGCAGCACCGCGCCTGCGGCGACCAATAACAATACGTTATTCGTTAACAACAGCGATTCACGTGAGATCATTCCAAAGCGACCGCCTAAACCGACCGTCGGCGCGCGCCACGCATATAACAAAAGCGAACTGCCGATCACTATGACGAGGAAGACTAAAATATACAAACCGCGCTCAGGATCGGTAGCGAATGCATGCACCGAGGTCAGTACGCCGGAGCGTACTAAAAAGGTGCCTAATAAACTCAACGAAAACGCAAACAAGGCCAATAATACGGTCCAGTTTTTAAAGGTGCCGCGCTTTTCGGTCACCGCCAAGGAATGGATCAACGCCGTGCCGACCAACCACGGCATAAAGGATGCGTTTTCTACCGGATCCCAAAACCACCAACCGCCCCAACCCAGTTCGTAATACGCCCACCAACTGCCCAGCGCGATACCGCCGGTCAAAAACACCCACGCCACCGTCGTCCACGGACGCGACCAGCGCGCCCACGTGGCATCCAATTTACCACCAATCAACGCCGCGATCGCAAATGCAAACGCAACGGAAAATCCTACATAGCCCATGTACAACATCGGCGGATGAATAATCAACCCAGGATCTTGCAGCAACGGGTTCAGGTCGCGACCGTCTTCGGCACCGGGCAGCAACCGTTCAAACGGATTCGACGTTAAAAGAATAAACAAGATGAAACCGAATGAGATAAACCCTAATACACCGATCACGCGCGACACCATGTCATCCGGCAAATGGCGACTGAAGGCGGTCACCGCGAGTGTCCAGGCGCTCAACATAAAGACCCACAACAACATAGACCCTTCATGACCGCCCCACACCCCGGCGACGCGGTACATGACGGGCAGTTTTGAATTTGACTGCTGTGCGGCGTACACCACGGTGAAATCGTTGGTGACAAAGGTGTAGACCAGGCAGGCGAACGCGATCAGAATAAAGCCGAATTGTCCTACCGCCGCCGGTCGTGCGACCGCCATCCAAGAGACGATGCCGCGTTGTGCGCCGATGAGGGGCAACACGCATTGCGTCAGCGCCAACATTAACGCGATAATTAACGCAAAATGTCCAAGTTCAGGTATCACAGTTTACGTCCCCCTTCAGTGACTACGGTAGTGGCCGCCGGGGCCGGTGATTTAGCGCCGTTTTGCGCGGATTTCAAAGACGCGGCCACTTCGGGCGGCATGTAATTCTCATCATGTTTGGCGAGGACTTCACTGGCACGAAAGACCCCGTCGAGTTCCAATTTACCTTGCGCGATCACCCCTTTGCCTTCTTTAAATAAATCCGGCAGGATGCCTTTGTAGGTCACATTGATGCGTTGCGCATTGTCGGTGACAATAAAATGCGCGGTGAGGCCGTCATCTTCGCGCTTGAATGAACCGGTCTCGACCAAGCCGCCCAAGCGAAAACTCTTTTCCAGCGGCGCCTTTTTGGCCACGACATCGCTGGGGCTGAAAAAATACAACAGATTGCCCTGAAAGGCATTGAAAATGAGGAAGGCGATTAAACTCAGCGCCGCCAAGCCACCCACCACAAATGCCAAACGTTTATGCCGAGTTTTCATGTCTATTCACCCTTTTCCATACGCGCCATTCGTTTGATACGCGCGATTATGTCTTTGCGCCGTCGCGACACCTGAAACAGTTCGATCAAAATAAACAACGCAAACACCCCGTAAGAACCCCACACATACGGACCATACCCGCTCATATGCAGGAATTCACCAAAACTGTTCCAATTCATGGCCGCGCCCCCACCAAAGCGCGCACCCAATCACTGTGGCGCTCACGCTCCAGAATAATGACGCGCACGCGATACAGTGCAATGGCGATAGAGTATAACCACGCGGCCAACGACATGATCAACATCGTCCACAACATGATGCTGGCCATTTTTGGCGCCTGGTTTACGTCAATTGAGGAGCCCTGATGCAAGGTATTC
>JAOUGF010000071.1 GCA_029857925.1 Gammaproteobacteria bacterium | reverse complement strand
TGGCAATGGATTTAGTAGACTGTTTGTTGGATTTTTGAACGACGTTGGAGTGGCTATGTTTGATCTAAATCGAGATCAATTGCGCGGATTTTATGTGGCGGCATGGAAAAAACACCTGGCAGCCCAACCGCTGGAGCCGCTAGAGGCGCAGGTGGTCGAAATTATATTATTGCATCCCGAATATCATGCGCTATTGGCAAGCGGCGCGGACGCCGTTGCGCGCGACTATACGGCGGCCTTCGGCGAACAAAATCCGTTTTTGCACATGGGGTTGCATCTCGCGTTACGGGAGCAGTTGGCGATGGACCGCCCCCCCGGGTTACGCGCGTTATATCAGGCCGTGGCGGTGCGTGTCGGCGACGAACATAGTGCCGCACACCGTATACACGCGTGTTTGGCGGAGGCGTTGTGGCAGGCCCAGCGTCAACAAACACTCCCCGACGAACAAGCCTACCTAACATGCGTGCGTGGCCTGGCAAACCTAAAGCAATAAATTAAAACAGTCGTTAACAAGCTGTTACCCCGCAAGGAGGCGGGAAATCCCTCCACGAGGATATCGCGATGGCCTACACGCTTTACGGCCCAAATTTACGTGACACTGTGGTGCTGGACCGGCTGTTCCAGGGTCGGGTTGTGGAGCAGACCTCTCCGGCGGATAACATTCATCCGCTGGCCGGTCACGGCGAGGGTCAATCGAACACTAAACAACGGCTTGCCGATCACTTGTATCGCCAAACCGCTCACGTCCCAACGAAAACGCCCGAACCCGCCATTCACGCCGCGCAAATTATGAGCGCGCCCGTGGTTACGTTGCCGGAAGATGCCAGTATCTTGAGTGCATGGGCGCTGTTTCGCGAGCGCCGGTTTCGTCATCTGCCCGTGGTCGGCAAGCACGGCATGTTGGTAGGTATCTTGTCAGATCGCGACATGTTGCGTTATGCCGCTACCCATGGTCGTGTGCCACCCTATGATGCCGATTCACCGGAGGCCCTACTCAGTATACAGGGCTTGTATAAGCCGCGCGTGCTAACGGCGACCCCGGACACCGAGATCCGTCAAATTGCACGTATCCTGTTGGAGCAACGTATCGGTGCGATGCCCATCGTCGATGACACCGGCAGGTTGCTTGGGATGATAACGCGTAGCGATATCCTGCGTACGTTGGTGCACCACATGCCGTTGGAATTGTGGGTATAGGTCATCATGGCGGCGCCGCGCATCAGCCCCCACATTACGCGTCTGGCGATTTGCGAATTATTGGGGCAATGGCGGCGTCACGAAATAAATGAAGTGATGGTGCTGGAATGGGCGGACATCCACGTCAATCTCCCGGATGCGCGCTATCTGGATGAAGAAAGCGACGGTTCCATCGCCCATGAAGTGTTATTGTTATTGAGCTGCTTGGACTTGCATCTGGTGACCGCAGACGATGTGCCCTGTTATTTAGCATTGTTGGCAACGCCGCCGGGCGAGTTTCGGCAGGGGTGGCAACAATTTGCGGCCTGCGTGGGGGCGATCGACTTGGCTGCGCGACGTCACGCCCTTGCGGGTCATCCCCTTTATCAAATCTCACAGGAAGATCAAGCGCCGTGATGTAAAAACGAAAACGCCCCTGGTGCAGGTGCAAAGGGGCGTTTAGGCGTGGACGTAAAGCGGATTAGTGATGGTGATCGTCTGGCCCATGTACATGGCCATGCGCCAATTCGTCTGCCGACGCGCTACGCACCTCAATAATTTTGATATCAAAGGAAAGCGCTTGACCGGCCAAGGGGTGGTTGCCGTCGACGCGTACCGTTTCCGGGGTTACGGAAACAACCGTCACCGTTTGAAAACCGGCCTCGGTGGGGGTTTGAAATTGCATACCCACTTCGATCTGGCCGCTGGCGGTATCAAAGAGCGCGCGCGGTACTTCTTGCACGAGTTCTTCGTCACGCACGCCATAACCGTCTTCGGGTTTAATAACCGCGCTGAACGCGTCCGGTGCGCTACGTCCTTCCATCGCGCGCTCTAAACCCGGGATGATGCTGCCCGTGCCTTGGATGTAGGCGAACGGTGCCTGACCAACGGAACTGTCTATTACTTGGCCTAGCGCATCTTTGAGGGTGTATTCAAAGCTCACCACAGCGTGTTTCCCAATCTTCATTTGATACCCTTGCGCGCGCCTCAATGCGGTTAAATGACCGATAGCAGTCTACCGGTGCCCATAAATGGGGTTAGTATAGCTCAAAGCAAACGCTTTGTCGTGCCAGTTCAGGAATCGGGATAGGTGACAGAATAAAAAGGACTTCCATGTCCGGGCCTATGGGACTCGGTTAAAAGCGCAGATTCAAGCCGATGTTTGCGTTATTGTTGATGTACCCGATCTGCATGCCTATGGTGCCGGCCTGAAATATCCGGCGATACGGCGTGGGCAAAAGATACGATGCACTGATGTGCAGAATCGCCGTCGAAATAAAATACGTGTTCACTGTCGCGATCGAAGGGCAGGTGCCCATTATCAAATTTGTTTCATAGTAGCGACCGCCATTACAACGTGCCGCGATATCGCGTGTTTGACCCCAATCGGCGACGTGGGTAAGTAAATAGGCCGACTCAAAAGCGCTGTCGCTGTTGTTCCAGGCGAGTGCCTGAGTGCTGAATATCGCGCTTCCTATAACGCCCAACAACCACCACGCCCGTAATTTCATTTTGTTTACCCAACTCAATCATGAACAATCTGAGTTGTGTTACGTCCTGAAAATGCGACGCGTGGAGCAGAGCTTTTGTTAACTCAATCACGATAATGCCAAATCAATCTTGCGCGAAAAATAAACTGTGTAACGCGTCTCATTTTGCATTAACGCAAGCGTGAAAAAGTGTGACGTGGTTGCGATTTTATGATGGGCGCATAATCTTAGAAACGGCGGTTGACCGCTACTCCTACATTTATTAACCTGGCATCGAAATATATTGATTAACCCCTTTCCCTAACCCTCTACCCAAAGTGCACAAGCCCCGCAAGAGGGGAGGGGATTTTTTCAGACTTATTTCAATGCCGGGTTAATTACGATTTGAAACAAATAAAATATTCGTAAACTTTACATACACCCAATGGATGAGAGCGCTATGCCGCGGATTGCACGCTTTACCGCACGCAGGGCGGCGTTGCAAATCTTGCTAAGGGATGGCCATAGGCTGCGATTTGCGCCTTGCCCTGCGCACGCTAAAGCGCGCACTCCATGTCAGCCAACGGTTGTTTTTAGGATAATGCCGCAGGGTGCGGGTGTGACGCACATCGAGGTGTCAATCAGTCCTAAGTCCGCCAGGTAGGATCTGTGATGTGCTTGGCGTTTTGCGCGTGCGTACCACGCGTGTCCGCCAAAAGTGGCTTAATTAGACGCCCGCCTGCGCCCCTCATGTCATAGGGCGCGGTGGGCGATCTAGGGGCTAAAATTTATGCGTTATGCCGAGTGACACCGCAAACGGGTCATTGCCCAGCTTGGCAAGTTTATACTGATCTTCATGGCCTGTGGCGCCGAACATATAGTTAGAGTTCGCGTCATTCAGTATTTGTGAGGTTATTAGATAGATTTGCGTACTTTTGGCGGGGAGATAGCTTAGGCCGAATACGGCCAACGCCGCAGTAAGTTTTGATCCCGCGTAATTGACTACGCCTACGCCTTGCGCGTGTATACTGAAATTGCCGGGCAGGCCTAAGGTCAGATTGCCCCCAAAGGACTGGCGCTGTTTCCCGTTGGTATACATACTCTCTAGCGTTTCGTACATGCCGTTTAGGCGTAAGACGCCAAATTGTACGGAACCCACCACGCGAACCGCGCTAGAGGAGAACTGCTGCTGCAATTCGTAGGCGGCGGCAAGTGAGAATTTATCGAGTTGATAGGTGACAGAGGTGCTGCTGATGTAATTGGCGTCACCGCCATCCTCGCTTTTGTTTTCGCCTGCGGATTGCAATAACCTGAGTTGGAAATTCCCCCATTTTGGCGATTGGTACATCAGGCTATTCCGAGCCCGGGTATCAATTGAGTACCGTGTATTGACGTCTTGCGGGTTATTCGTCGCATGGCCAAACACGGTACGGTAATCGACGATGGTGTCACCATAGATGTCGAATCGTTGGGCCGCCAGGCGAAAGGGGGTGTCTTGGTAGCCAGCCATGAAAGTGCCTCCCACCGAGGCCAGGCCTATATAGCGATTGCGCTGTAGCAGCCAGCCGCGTTCGCCGGTGACATCGATGTCACTTTCCAGCCGCCATAACGCCATCAACCAATCGTTCAACATCTCGGAACCGGTAAATCCGATATTGCTCGAGTTGCTGCTCATCGCGGCATGCATGCCGTGACTATGACCCGCGTCCACAATGTCGCTTGAGACATGCAGTTTGCCGTAGACCTTGACCTCAACAGCTTGCGCTGTACTCGCAACCAGTATACACGCAAGGGCGGCATACCCGCGTAGTTGGTATATTTTCATGACAGCTCCCATCCTAAGTCTCTCTTGTGCTTGCGATTCTAACGCAAACAACCGGGGTTATATAGTACCAAATCATGCCCATTTGAAGACCGGGCGGCGAGCGTAAGCGCATTACCATGCGGGCGCGGGTGTTGAGGCGCGCCCGTATGTGGATACCGGAAAGCGCAAATTTATAATTGGTGGAATGGCTATAAGGATTAAAATCTTATGGTTCATCCTGACGGGAGGGAGTCGATATAGGGTACAGCGCTAATTGAGGATTAAGCCATGCAGTTAACACCCATCGAATCCGCATTGCCCGCCGATGATGAGGATTTTGGGCCGTTGTTGAAACGTTTTGTTGCGGAAAGCTTACCCAGTCTGGTGAAAAACATTAGCGGTTATTATGCGCAAAAAAATTGGGCGGCATTGAAGGCGGAAGTGCATCGTTTGAAAGGCGTGGGTGGTGGCTATGGATATCCGATGTTGACCGACGTATGCAAACGAATTGAGGCTGAAATTAAATCCGAGAACGTGGCAGCGTTGGCGCAAATGGTGAGTGAGTTGAACGAATACCATCAACGTATACAGATGTCTAATTTCGCGAAGCAATGAATGCGATGTCGTACGGGGCAGAGAAGTAGATGGATAGACAGTTGCCTAAGGTGTTTGTGGCGGAGGATGAGCCCTCGGGCCTGGTGTTGTTTCAGCTCGCATTAAAAGATAAGTTTGAATTAAAGACCGCAACGGATGGTATTGCGGCACTCACGGCGATCAAGTCATTTTTGCCGGCCGTCGTGTTGCTGGATGTAAATATGCCGGGAAAGAATGGATACGAAGTATGCAAGCAGTTAAAGGAAGATGCCGCGACACGCGATGCGATCATCATATTTGTGTCCGGCGCAGACTCCATAGAAGAACGCATGCACGGTTACGCGGTAGGGGGTGATGACTATGTGACTAAGCCGTTTGATCCGGTGGAACTCGCGGCGAAAGTGACGCGTGCGGTCGCGGTGCGTCAGGCGATGTCGCAATTGGCGCAGGAAGCCGGAATGGCGAAAGGCATGGCCACCGAGGTCATGGCCAATATGGGTGAGCTTGGCATTGTGTTGCTGTTTATGCGCAATATGTTTATCAGCCACTCTTATGAAGATGTCGCGCGGCATTTGGTGGCGGCGTTACGTGGCTATCGCCTGCCAGCGGTGTTGAAAATCCGCGGCGTGTTAGGTTGTTTTGAAATCGGCACGTCAGGCATCATAAAACCGTTGGAATCCGAACTGATTGACAAGCTCGCAACGGGTGGCCGCATTTGTGATTTTGAAGGACGCACCATTTTTAACTACGGTCGAGTCAGTATTTTAATCAAGATGATGCCAACAGACAATAAAGAATTTTATGGGCGCATAAAAGATCACGCCGCGATCCTGGCGGAAGGGGCGGACGCGCGGGTGGCGACGCTGGATATGGATGAGACGATCAGGATACAGCGCGTCGCCTTGGAGGGTGTGATCCGTGACACGCAAAAAACCATAGGCGATACAAATCAGGTCTATCGTGCGCTCAAATTGAAAAACACGTCAATAATGCGCGAGTTACTGCAAAAAGTGGAAGACCTCTATATGAGTTTGGGGCTGTCGGAAATCCAGGAAGAACGGCTATCACGAGTCATAAATTCGGCGTGCGATCAATCCTCGGCGCTTTATGACGAGGATCTGGCCGTATCGGCGCAATTAGCGAATATTCAGCAACGCCTGCAGGAAGTTTTAAATTTTCATAAATAATCCTCACCCTTGCGCATAGCCACTGCAAGGTCGATGCATGCTGGAAGGTGTTTTGCCGGTCGAAGGTTGAATTTTAGTGTTTACTAATATACAATATCCCCTGTTCCCTTCGTCGCAATTGTCGGCACACGTCTATTTCACAAGGCAACGCTAATGCAATCTAATTTCATTCCGCTTTGGTTGGTCCGATATTTTCCGTTTTTGAAGTGGCGCCATCGTGTAAACAGAGAATCATTGCGCGCGGATCTATGGGCAGGGTTCACAGGCGCCATCGTGGTGTTGCCACAGGGTGTCGCGTTTGCAACCATCGCCGGCATGCCGCCGGAGTACGGTTTATACGCCGGTATGATACCTGCGATCATCGCCGCGCTTTTCGGATCGTCCTGGCATTTGGTGTCCGGGCCGACCACGGCGGCGTCTATCGTTTTGTTTTCGGCGCTTTCGGTATTCGCGGAGCCCGGTTCGCAACATTACGTCAGTTTGGCGCTCACACTCACCTTGATGGTGGGGTCGATACAATTATTGATGGGCATCGCGCGCTTAGGGACATTGGTCAATTTTATTTCACATTCTGTCGTGATCGGGTTTACCGCCGGGGCCGCGATACTCATCGCCTTTAATCAGGCGAAACATTTTTTCGGCATAAAAATCCCCAGCGGTTCGCATTTTTATGACGTGATTTGGGCCTTGATCCAACAGTATGCGCTGATTAATCCTTATGTGGTGACGGTGGGCGCGTTGACGATGGTCGCTGGGTTGCTTGCGAAGCGCTGGTTGAAGAGTGTGCCATATATGATTGTCGCAATACTCTTCGGTACGGCGGTCGCATTGATTTTAAACGCGCTGTTTGGCGGAGAGGCGGTGACCGGCATTAAAACCGTAGGCGCGCTACCCGCGTCGTTGCCGCCGCTGTCGGCGCCGGACTTGTCGCTGGACACGTTAAAAATGTTGGCCCCTGCGGCGTTTGCGGCCACCTTGTTCGCGCTCACAGAGGCGGTGTCTATCGCGCGTTCTTTAGCATCGCGTGCGGGGCAGCACATAGACGGCAATCAAGAATTTATCGGTCAGGGGTTGTCGAATATCGCCGGAAGTTTTTTTTCCGGCTATGTCGCGACCGGCTCTTTTAATCGCAGCGGGTTGAACTACGAGGCCGGTGCGCGCACGCCGTTGGCGGCGGTGTTCGCGGGCTCATTTTTAATTATTGTCGTGTTGTTGGTCGCGCCCTGGGCGGCGTATTTGCCGAATGCCGCGATGGCAGGCATTTTATTTTTAGTGGCGTGGGGGTTGATTGACTTTCACCACATCAGCCGCATCATCAAGACCAGTCGCGCAGAGACGATGGTGTTGGCGACGACTTTTTTCTCAACGTTATTCCTAGAACTGGAATTCGCGATACTGTTGGGTGTGATTTTGTCGTTAGGGGTATATCTGTCGCGCACCTCGCGCCCCCGGGTGTTCCCGCGCGTCCCCAATCCGGTGTCGCCAAAGCGCAGTTTTGTGACGAACAGCGAGTTGGATGAATGCCCGCAGATGAAGGCGGTGCACGTCGACGGTTCATTATTTTTTGGCGCGGTGGCGCATGTGCGGGAGTCGTTGATGCAGTTTCAGAAGCTGCAACCGCAACAGTCGCACATGTTGGTGTCGGCCTCGGCGGTCAATTTTATTGATATCGCGGGCGCGGAGTTGCTAACCGACGAGGCTAAACGATTGCGTGCCGCTAAGGGTGGGTTATACTTGGTGGGTGTCAAGGATAGCGTTTGCCGGACATTGAATGCCGGCGGTTACGCGGATGAAATCGGCCGTGAGAATATCTTTGAGCATAAAAAAGACGCAATAGCGGAAATCGTGCATAAACGCTTGGATCCGCAAAAATGCGCGACGTGTGCGGCGCGTATTTTTGAAGAATGCAAGTCTATGCCTAAGCCCCATTGAGCGGCACGCAATGTATGCCGTCGGGTGTCTGTACACGGCCAATAGCGCGGCGGTCAGGAGCGGAGGTGGGTGATGAATAAATGGTATATGTTGACGGTGGTGGGCAAGGATAGACCGGGCATCGTCGCCCATATTAGCGGCGCGTTGTTTGAGGGCGGCTGTCAGCTAGGCGAGGCCTCGATGATGCGTCTGGGTGGCAACTTCACCATTATGCTGATGGTAAATTTCAAGGGCACCGCAAAGGCCTTGGAGGCGTTGTTGGCCAGTGAGTCGCAATCCTTAGCGCTTACCGTGCACATCGATGTGATAGACGCGCATCTGCACGATCATCGCATCCCTGATGTGCGTATCAGCGTGCATGGCGACGATGCCG
>JAOUGF010000624.1 GCA_029857925.1 Gammaproteobacteria bacterium | reverse complement strand
GTCGCGGGTGCGACGCCGTTGATGGTCGTCAGCGATCACCTCACCGCGTTAGGCGATGTGTGTTTGCAAGTGGTGTATGAATTGGCGTGGCGCGATCTCAGTGCGCGTCATGGTAGCCCGCAGTGTATGGTGCAGGGCCAGGCGTATACACCCGCCTTTGCGATCGTGGGCTACGGCAAGTTGGGGGGCTTTGAATTGGGTTATGGCTCCGATCTGGACGTCGTGTTTCTGCACGACAGCCGTGGCGAACAACAACAAACCAGCGGCCCGTCGGTCATCGACAACGCGGTGTTCTACGCGCGGCTCGCGCAACGCATGGTGCATTATCTGTCTGCGCACACGGCGGGCGGTGTGTTGTACGAAGTCGACACGCGTTTGCGACCCAGCGGCGCGTCGGGTCTGCTGGTCAGCAGCATGGAGGCCTATGCGCAGTACCAGCGCGCAGAGGCGTGGACATGGGAACACCAGGCCTTGATACGCGCGCGCGTGGTGGGCGGTGATACGCGATTGGCGCCCGCGTTTAATGCATTGCGCGCGGAGATCATCGGTCGTGCACGCGACGCAGCCACCCTACGCACCGAAGTGCGCGAGATGCGCGAACGCATGCGCAAAGAATTGGATAAACATCCCACGCAATTCGATATCAAGCACGGGCGTGGCGGCGTCGTGGATATTGAATTTATCGTGCAATATTGGGTGTTGCGCGAGACCGCACGCGCGCCGCAAATCGCGCACTATACCGATAATATCCGCCAGATCGAGGCCTTGCAGCAGGCGGGCGTGGTGGACGCGGCCGCGGCAACGACGTTGGCCGACTGTTATCGCCGCTACCGTAAAGAAATTCATGCGCTGACGCTGCAGGAGACGCCCACGGTGGTGGGGCCGGAGCGGTTTGTCGAAGAGCGTAACGCGATCCAAGCGTTGTGGCACACGTTTATGGAAAAAGAGTGAGGCGGCAGCTGGGAGTTTCTGGGCGCGCCAAGTCATCCTGGGTGCAAAATATAACTATATGATAAATAAGGTGATATAGGCTTCAGCGGGGTGGTTGGCTAAGAAGGCTTAGCCGTTTAGCAGCCTTGTTTTTAACTAAGTATCTTTACAAAGTGATTATATAAACTTTACAATATGCTTTTATAGAGTTGACAATAGGACAGTCTCCCGGCCATGCGAATCACAAAACGTACGGCGCTCATTCATCGCTTTTTGCTGGCGGCCGTTAAGGCGGGCAATCAACGGTTGATTCCAGACGCGATGGAAACGTTTGGTATATCCAGGCAGGCGTTGCACGGGCATCTTTCCGCGCTGGTGAAGCTGGGGCGTCTGGAAGCGCTTGGCAATACGCGCGCACGCTACTATGTGTTAGGGCCCAACAGGGCGCACCATCAGTCTTTTGCGCTAAAGGGGCTGAGTGAAAGCGATGTCTATCATCGGCACTTTGGTTTTATGTTTAAAGACTTGCCTCGGCAAGCGGAGGATATCTGCGATTACGGTTTCACCGAAATGTTGAATAACGCGATTGATCATTCAGGCGGCTCAACGGTACATGTAAGCGTAGATAGATCCACAGAAAATATCGAGATTTTGATCGAAGACGACGGCGAAGGTATTTTTAAACACATCGCGAGAAAGCTGAAGCTGGCGGATCCCAGAGAGTCTATTTTAGAGTTAAGCAAAGGTAAGCTTACCACCGATCCTAAAAGACATTCCGGGCAAGGCATTTTTTTTACGTCGCGGGCATTTGATGATTTTGCGATTCAGTCGGACGGTCTCATTTTTACACATGGCGACACGGAAGAATTCGATGTGATGTCGGACACGGATACTACCGGACAGGGTACGCAGGTGTATATGCGCATTGCGACGAATAGCAGTAAAACGCTAAAGGCGGTGTTTGACGAATACACGGGCAGTGAAGAAGAGGACTACGCATTCAATAAGACGGCGGTACAATTGACGTTGGCGTTGTCGGAAGGTGAGCGCTTGGTGTCGCGTTCGCAAGCCAAGCGGATATTGAATCGCGTCGATAAATTCAAGACGGTGATGCTCGATTTTAAAGGAGTCGATGCGATCGGTCAGGCCT
>JAOUGF010000623.1 GCA_029857925.1 Gammaproteobacteria bacterium | reverse complement strand
GGCTGATCTGCTTAGGTCATATTTTTCGATTCTTTCGTAAAATAGTGACGACTAATCTTCTCAAACGCGCGAGAAATCCACCCTAGAAAGACTTTCTTTCACTACGATCATCTGTGTCCGCCAGGCTGCTGGTGTAAGACAAAAGGAATGAGACTATGAAACCATGTTACAAACTACAATGCTGATGCAGCAACCTTTGGATATTCGAATTGGCTTACGCAGCGCACAAGGACGTCGATCTAGCAACGACGATTTTGTTCGCGCATATATGGACGAGGCCGCATCGAACATGGATGTGCTTGCGTTAGTGGCCGACGGCACAGGTGGAAGTCCGGGAGGACGATTGGCTGCGGAAACCTGCGTACGGAGTTTTCTGGAAGCCTATCTCAACCAGCCACTTACATTGAGTGTGGAACGCGCAGCACTGCAGGCGCTGAAGGGTGTCAATAGTTGGCTCTATGCTCAAGGTCGAAGCGGACATCATCGTGAAGGGCTGGTGACTACTTTTAGCGCTTTAATCCTGCGCGGCAGAGAGGCGCATATTATCCATGTTGGTGACACCCGAATATACCGCTTACGCGGGGAAAAGCTGACACGCTTGACCCAAGACCACACACATCCTCATCCTGACTTGCACCACGTATTGGTGCGTGCAGTAGGGATGGAAGAATGTGTTCGCGCGGATTATCAACGCCACGCATTAGAGACGCACGATAGATTTTTGATCTGTTCTGACGGCGTGCACGCCGTTATAAATGAAGTTAAAATTCATGCGATTTTGGCAAAACGTGGTGAACCGCAGGAGGATGTCAGTCAATTGATAGACGCCGCACTGGAATCCAGCGGTCAGGACAACGCAACAGCCCTGTTAATTGATGTGTTAGGTTTGCCTCCGGCGCAACGTCAAGAGATTGTATTATCATTGGCCGATTTACCGATTAGAGAGTTGCCAAAGCCTGATGAAAATGTCGATGATTACGAATTGGTTTCAGTGGTAGCGGACGGAAGATACAGTCGTCTATTTTATGCCCTGGACCTGAAAAATGGAAAACGTGAAGTGATTTTGAAATTTCCGCATCCTCGCGTTGCGCACGATGCGCTGTATCGCGATGCCTTTGCGCGTGAATCGTGGGTAGCGGCGCAAGTTCAGAGTCCCTTCGTGGCAGAGGTATTGGAGCCAGAACTCGGGCGTCGCACGCGTCTCTATGTCGTGATACCTTTTTATAAGGGCCTGACGTTGGAAGAAAAATTAAAACAATCGCATTCCGTGGGGCTCACGGAGGGCGTTGAAATCGCGATCAAAATTTCGAAGGCTATATATGCGCTCAATCGAAGACGTATCATTCATCGCGATGTCAAGCCAGAAAACATCTTGTTAGAAGTGAGTGCGACGGGAATGCACGGATTACGTTTACTCGATCTTGGCGTGGCGCGCCTACCCGATGTGCAAGCACAAGAGGGCGTAGTGCCAGGTACGCCAAGCTATATGGCACCGGAACTCTTTCAAGGAAGCGAGGGTGATGAGCGATCGGAGGTATACGCGTTGGGTGTAACGCTTTATCGTATGTGGAGCGGAGGTCACTATCCCTACGGGGAAATAGAACCGTTTTCATCGCCGCGGTTTACCAAGCGTACGCCGTTGGCTCGTTATCGCGCAGATTTACCCGCGTGGGTTGATCAGGTATTGATGCGTGCCACCGCTATTGATGCAACTGCGCGTTACGCAGATACGATGGAACTGGCATTTGAATTAGAAAATGCGGCGATCAAAGGCGCGCAACAACGCGTCCGGCATATTCCATGGTTAGAGCGTAATCCCCTACGTTTTTGGCAAACAATAGCGGCCCTGCTTCTTGTATTGCTCATTATATCGCTCTTTAATTAACTTAGCAGCCTGTCAGACTTAGGACTGATGTACTGCGGAATTGTCTATTCTTTCCGATCTTTTTCGTTAAATAGCGACGGCTACTCGCCACAAACGATCGAAAAATAATCTTCTAGTGGCTTTCCCCCGCTACGATCGCCTAAATCCGACAGGCTACTAGCGGCCGTTTCTTTGATACCGCAGATACGAATACAGTCG
>JAOUGF010000622.1 GCA_029857925.1 Gammaproteobacteria bacterium | reverse complement strand
CTGCAAGTCTGCGAAGCGATGGTTGTGATGGAAAAGTCGCTATACGAACTCAAACGCGGGATGCGGAAATTTCCGCAGTGTATGATCAATGTGAAATTGCCCGGCAAGATGGATGTGGTAAATCACCCCGAGGTGGTGGAGGCGGTGCGTAACACCGAGCGCCATTTGAACGGCAAAGGCCGCGTATTATTGCGTCCCTCCGGCACCGAGCCGGTCGTGCGCGTGATGGTGGAAGGTGAGCGCGATGATGAGGTGCAGGCCTTGGCAGGCGCGCTGGCCGACATCGTGAGGGCGATTTTAGGGAAGGCTGCGTGAGAGAACATTTGATTTTTCCTACGTGTCCCGGTAAGCTTCCACGCTTTATTAGGGTGGGGATGTCCCGATGCGTCAGCCATTGATCGCAGGCAATTGGAAAATGAACGGCACGCGGGCCAGCGTGAAATCGCTGCTCGATGGGTTAATGTCGGGTATCGGCGGGGTCAAAAACGCAGAGGTCGCGGTCTGCGCGCCCTATGTGTTTATCCCTGAAGTGGCCCAGCAGCTTGCAGGTTCCGCCATTGTGTGGGGCGCGCAAGACGTTGCCAAAGAAGAGTCGGGGGCCTTTACGGGCGAAGTCTCCGCAGGTATGTTAAAGGAATTCGGTTGCCGCTATACGTTGGTCGGCCATTCCGAGCGACGCAGTTTGTACGGTGACAGTGACGATGTGGTCGCGCACAAATTCGCCGCCGCCCAAAAGGTGGGGTTGGTACCGGTGTTGTGTGTCGGCGAGTTGTTGGCGGAGCGTGAGCAAGGCCGAACCAATGCAGTGGTGGAACAGCAATTGGCGGCAGTGGTCAAGCACGCCGGTATTGGGGCGATTGCGCGATCCGTCATCGCATACGAACCGGTGTGGGCGATAGGCACGGGTAAAACCGCGTCACCTGCACAGGCGCAAGAGGTGCATGCGTATATTCGCGGCTGGTTGGCGGCGCACGATCCGGAAACCGCGCTGGCGGTGCGCGTGCTCTACGGGGGTAGCATGAATGCGGCAAATGCGGCAGAATTGCTGTCCCAGACGGATATCGATGGCGGTTTGATCGGCGGGGCGTCTTTGAAGGCGGACGATTTCTTAAAAATTTGCCGTGCGGCAGGTTGAGGTTTATGGATACAGCGTTAGTGGTCGTGTTCTTGTTAATTGCGATGGCCTTAATCGGCTTGGTATTGATCCAGCAGGGTAAAGGGGCGGATGCTGGCGCGGCCTTTGGCAGCGGGGCATCGTCTACCGTGTTCGGTGCGCGCGGTTCCGCATCGTTTCTGACGCGGACGACGGGTGTGTTGGCGGCGCTCTTTTTTATCTTGGCGCTGGTATTGTCGGTGTATGGTGTCAAGGGGGCGAAACAGCAAAGCGTGCTCGATCGTGTCGCGCCGATAGAGGCGCCAGCGGCCGTGGTGCCGAGTGGCCCTGCGGATGTGCCGACATTACCGCTCTCCCCGGGCGTGACTGCGCCACCCGTTGTTGCGCCACCGCCTGCACCGGTAAGTTCAGCACCCGCGCCCACGTCGGCGCCGGTTAAAAAATAATATCGAGGAATCGTTTTTTGCCGAAGTGGTGAAATTGGTAGACACGCCGCTTTGAGGGGGCGGTGGCGAAAGCCGTGTCGGTTCGAGTCCGACCTTCGGCACCATAGTGGAAACCCGCGTTTTATAGCGCGGGTTTTTTTTGTGCATGCATAAATGAAATCAGCGCGAGAAAATTAGAAAACAGTGTTTCGTTTATTCCATCCCACCCGTGTATCTCCAAATGAATAGTCCGTTATCCCAAAATACGTATTGAATATAAGTGTAATTGATGTGTCGCTTAAGCTTGACAGTTCCTCATCCTCTCGCCTAGACTCCCGAACCTACCGACAATAAATATGAGTAATCCCTTGTAATTGGTTCGGCGTTCGGAAGGGGTGGCCGCCAGATTTCAGTATTCGCGTGTGTAGCGTGTGTGATCGTTCGGGGGGAGCGTGTTAGAAAATTACGTGCCTATTCTCATCTTCTTGGTGCTGGGTGTGTTATTCGGCATTGTGCCGTTGCTCGCCAATTTTGTGCTGGGCCCGC
>JAOUGF010000621.1 GCA_029857925.1 Gammaproteobacteria bacterium | reverse complement strand
ACTTTACCATCACGCTTGAAGGCGAAGCGAACACCGCCTATGTCAACAGCAAGTTGATCGGCGACTACACCTACAGCGACACCGAAAACGACGCCGAAGGCGCGACGCAACTGCAATGGCTGCGCAACGGACAGCCGATCGACGGCGCGACCTCCAAACGCTATACCGTCGTCGCCGCCGACTCCGGGCAAACGCTGCAATTTCAGGTCATCCCCGTCGCGGTGAAGGGCGATGCGCCCAGCACGGCGGAGGCGTCGGCGGGTGTTAAGGTTGAAAATAGTCCGCCTATCGCCAAAGAGGTTTATCTTTCCAGTTCAGGTACTGCATCTATTCCCACCAGCGCCGGGGTGCAAACGGTACTGACCGCCCGTTATCTGTTTGAAGATCCCGATGGCGATGGTGTCGCGCAACAAGGCGCGAGTTTTCGCTGGATGCGCAGCAAAGACGCCACGAACACAGAATTTGCCGCGATACCAGGGCAAACCAGCAACACATACACGGTGAAGATAGACGACTTGGGCTTGACGCTATACGCCGAAATCACCCCACATGCTGCCACGGGTGTGCCGGATGGGGTGCCACAAACGACGAGCCGCGTCGAGATCAAAAACAGTGCGCCACAGGTCACCTCGTTGGCGATTGTCGCCAGTGCGATACCTGCTGTCGTGGGTACCGTGCTGACGGCAGACTACAAAATCGTCGATGTGGACGGTGACGTCACCTCCGCGAAATTCGAGTGGAAAAAAGATGCCGCGCCCATTAGCGCCACTCTATCCACGTACACCGTTTCAGCCGCCGATATCGGGCATACGTTCACCGTCACCGTGACACCGCAAGCGGCTACGGGTATCGCCGCGGGCGAGTCCAAAACCTCCGTCGGTTTGACCATCGGCAATGCCGCGCCGGTGGCCAGCAATGTTTTATTGCGTGCGGATACCACCACGCTGGCCGTCGGCACCACGCTCACCGCGAGTTACGACTATTTCGACAAAGAGAACGACCGCGAAAGCGGCAGCGTGACACGTTGGTTGCGTAGCGGTAACGTAATCATGGACAACCTCGTCAGCAGTCACACGGGTTTGACGTATGTCTTGGAAAATGCCGATATCGGTCAGACGATACAGTTTGAAATCACGCCGCACGCGGCGACGGGCACCTTAGTGGGCAAGGCCGTGCTTTCCAATCAAATGGCTACCAACAACCAAGCACCCAGCGCATCCGACATCAAATTTAATCCGGCGGTCGCCAAGGTCGGCATCCCGTTGACCGTGAGTTTTACATACAGCGATAACGAGAACGATGCCCCCGGCGCACATCGCTACGAATGGAAAAATGCCAGCAACACCGTCATTGCGACAGGCGACAATTACACGGTACAAAAAAGCGATGCGCACCAAGCCTTGACGGTGACGGTGACACCTTATTCAACGATGGGCACCACGAAAGGCGCAGCGGTGACATCCGCGCCCATTACGGTGGAGAATAGTCCGCCGGGGCTAGATGCAACGGGCGTCAAGATTGTCGGGTTAATCAATAATCTGGCGTATAAAGACGTGGAGCTCAACGCGGATTACACATTCGTAGACCCCGACGGCGACGGCGAAGGGGCGACCACGTACCAGTGGTTACGCAATGGATCTCCCATGGGAGGTGAAATCAATAAACGTTACACGGTGACAATAGACGATGTGGGCAAGACGCTGAGTGTTCAGGTAAGACCGAAAGACATCTTGGGCGCCGAGGGCGCGACGGTGACATCGGCGACGGTGACACCCGTGAATTTACCCCCTGAGGCAAGCAACGTGGCCGTGACGGGGACAGGTCAAATTGGGCAAACCTTACGCGTTGACCACACACGTAGCGATTTAGAGAAAGATCCACCGCCAGACGCGCCCAATCCCGCGCAAAATATCCGCTGGTTGCGCGGCATTACGCCTATCGCCAGTGCTGCGAATAACATCACGTACACGTTAACACTCGCCGATGCAGGGTATGACATAACGGCAGAAGTGACACCGCTCGCGAAAACGGGCGCCAGTCCGGGTAAGCCAGTGTCTTCGAATAAAATCACCGTACCCCGTTTGTCCG
>JAOUGF010000619.1 GCA_029857925.1 Gammaproteobacteria bacterium | reverse complement strand
GTCTTGCCCCAACTCACTCACGCTGACACCGGTAAGTACGGCCAAACCATCATCGATATGGCGAATTGGATAGATATGAAATTGCCCTGCACGTACTGCCGCAATCACGGCGTCGCACAACATCAGATGTGTGACGTTGGCGGCTGGGATAAGTACACCTTGACGGCCGGTCAAGCCGCGCGCGGCGCACAAATCGAAAAAGCCTTCGATTTTTTCATTCACCCCGCCGATCGCCTGCACCTCGCCACGCTGATTCACGGAACCTGTCACCGCAAACTGCTGCTGTATAGGCACCTCGGCGATCGCCGAAATCAGCGCATACAATTCTGCCGACGATGCACTATCGCCGTCTACTTCACCATAAGATTGTTCGAAAACGATACTCGCCGCCATAGACAACGGATGCTGCGTCGCATAACGCTGCGACAATAAGCCCTGCAAAATGAGCACGCCTTTAGAGTGGATCGGCCCCCCCAAATCGACCTCGCGCTCGATGTCCAAAACGTCACCATCGCCTGGCCACACGCAGGCCGTGATACGGCTGGGGCGGCCAAAACTGAAATCGCCTAATTCCATTACTGTCAACGCGTTGACCTGCCCGACGACCTCGCCCACTGTTGAGATCAAAATCGCGCCGTTCATTGTTTCATCATGCAAACGTTCGCGTATCCTGTCCATGCGATAGATGCGCTTATCGAGCGCCTTTTGTACATCTTCTCGCAACACTACCGAACGCTTGGCCTGCTGCGCCCAATAATTGGATTCAATCAGCAACTCCGTTGCAAGTCGTTTAGAGGTGGAAATTTTATGCGCATCTTCCATTTCGCGCGCACCCTGCTCTATGACGCGTGCGACCGCCGCGCAATCGAAGGGCAATAGTTGTTCACGTCGAGCGACCGTCGCAATATAACGCGCATATAACAAATCATTTTCTGAAGAACGCTCGATATCGCGCGAAAAATCGGCGGTTACTTTAAACAGATCACCGAATTCGGGGTCCAATTCATGTAGTGCGAAGTAAAGATCGGGCTCGCCCAGCAATATCACTTTTACATTTAAAGGCATCGGTTGCGGTTCTAATGACACCGTACTCACCAGACTCATCGCCTGCCCTAACGCCTCCAATCTCACTTCACCGCCTTGTAAAGCACGTTTGAGGCCTTCCCAAGCAAAGGGTTGAGTAATGACCTTGCGGGCATCCAATACTAAATAGCCGCCGTTCGCACGATGCAAGGCCCCGGCGCGTATCATCGTGAAATCGGTTATCAAGGCGCCCAGCTGAGCCACGTGCTCAACGCGTCCAATCAGGTTGGTATAGCTGGGATTTTCTTCGCACACCACAGGCGCACCGGTACCCGTCGGCCCGGTCACCAACACATTTACTTCATAGCGCCTTAATCCGGCGCCCGGCGCGCGAGAAAAAATCGCCAATTCTGCAGGCATTTCATTGCTCGGTTTGGACAGGAATTCATTAACATTTTCTACAACGTCTTTTTCAATTGCGCAGAGAAACGTCACTACATCAGCCAAATGTTGATACTTCAACCGCAATTCTTCTATTACGTGCGCCACAGTATCCTGCGCGATATCGCGACTGAGTTGCTTTATTTGTTCACCAAGTTCGCGATTAATATGCGGTAAGCGCCGCACCTCAGACTGTAACAAATTCTGCAAGAATTCGATGTCTTTCTCAATTTTATCGCGTGACTCGGCATTTAGTTTTTCAAATTCTTCAGGGGACATTACTTCATCATCACGCACCGGCGCGAACACAAAGCCGTTGGGTGTGCGAATCAGGGTGATCGCGCGTTGCTGAGCCGCATCCCGCACACGGTCCAACCCTTGTTCCCGTTGTTCTTTGAAGCGCTCTTCGATGTTGCGACGCCGCGTTTGATAATCTTCGCCTTCAAAAGCGGCGGGGAGTATGGCACGCAAGGCGTCCACCGCGCGGTCGATATCCTTTTTTAACACCTCTGCGGAACCGCGGGGCAGTTGTAACAACCGCGGTGTTTGAGGCGCATCAAAATTGTTGATATAGCATACATCCCTGGGTGCCGTCTCCTGCCCCGCACGCTCTGCCAATAATTGCATTA
>JAOUGF010000620.1 GCA_029857925.1 Gammaproteobacteria bacterium | reverse complement strand
AGAATACACCCAAATTGTAAACCATATAAATATATGGGAAACACGAATCGCTAACACTTTTTGTTGAAAACCCAAATTCGGTTTAATTAAACTTATCAATATATAAGACATCGTAACGACAACCACCGTAGCCAACAATAAACGCCAAACCGTCAATTTTCCAATGCACGCTAGTATCGGGACAGCCAATGAAAATAGTAAAAAGATCATTGCATTTGTCAGTAGCGAGTCACTCCCATACTTGACTACATACGCCTCTCCAGATGAGCCCAATCCATTAGAATTTAGGGCCAACACTGTTTGTAGCAGAGCATCGTCATTTATGATTTCATTGGCGTCTAGAAAATTGTAGGCCAATATTTTGGTTAACAAATCAACCGAAACAATACCAACAATTAAATATCCCTGCCTATTGCGCAATATGTTGAACAAGAAATGGAGCCAGTTCATTTTATGCTTCGCCTTCGCATACACCTATCTAACACCGAACCAACAATGGCGCCAAAAATTATAGCGCATCTTAGCGAAAGTACTGTAAAGATGAAATTACTTCACAATCGACGTCGCAATATTGGGGCTGGAAGGATTAACCTCAACGCTACGCGTGCTGGGAATGACAACCAAATCCATGTCTTCCATTGGAATGGCGCCTAACAGCGTTTGATCGCCCATAACCAACGCACCGGCAAATCCGATGCGGTTTTTGAAGCGAATTTCGATGGGGCCGACATAGGGGACAAGACGCTTGGAACCGTCGGCCAATGTGACCTCTTTTTGGTCTATGGCCTCCAACTCCAACTGGATCATCACGTGTTCAGGGATGCACAGATGCACTGCGCCGGTATCGGCGAGCGCCTCGACACGCAAGGATGACAATTCAGGTTTGCGCGGATTTTTTAACTCTAAACTTGCGTTTGTCAGTCCCATCACCGCTACCTCCTGTCATCCCGTAATTATATGAGCAACTATCCTTTCTGCTTTGCCGATCTCCGTAACCTCGACAACAATCGACGCGCCATCTCGCCAAACATTTCCGTCTGCGTCGGGTGCGGGTGTATCGCCTGCGCGACTTGATCCAACGTCAACCCAGCGGACACCATCAGCACGCCCTCGCCGATCAGCGTGTCGGCGTGGTCGGCCAGGAAATGCACACCGATGATGCGGCGCGTGGCCTTGTCGGCGACGATCTTGATCATGCCGTGCGTCTCGTTTGCGATCATCGCCTTCGCGTCCAACGCGATTGGGGTTTTGACCTCCGCCGCGTCTATGCCCTTGGCCTTCGCTTGTTCCATCGACAGACCGACGAACGCGGCCTGTGGGCGCGTGAAGATCACGCCGCAGTCCTTGTCTTGGTCGTAGCGCATGTCTTCGCCCAAGATCGTCGCAGCGGCGACACGGCCTTGTTGACCGGCGGTGTGCGCGAGCATGAAACCGCCATTCACGTCGCCGACGGCGAAGACGTGCGGGATGTTCGTGCGGCAACGCGCATCGACCTTGACGATGCTGTTTTCCGACATCACGCCCACGGCTTCCAATTTCAACGGGCCTAACACCGGGCGTTTGCCGGTGGCCATGATCACGTAATCGCAATTCAGCGATTGCGCCTTGCCCTCGGCGTCTTCGAAACGCAGCGTCATGTCACCAGGGCCGCCGGTGATTTCCTTCACCTTCGCATTGACGTGGATCTTCAAGCGCGGCTCGGCGTTCAATACGGCCGTCAGGCTCTTCGCGATCTCGGGTTCGACCTCGGCGAGCACGCGGTCGCGGCCTTCCAACAGCACGACTTCGGTGCCGAAATCCTGGAAGATTTGCGCCATTTCCATGCCGATCGCGCCGCCACCGATGACGCCCAAACGTTTGGGGACGGCGGTCAAACTCCACACGGTGTCGGACGTCAATACGCCGCCGGCCTGCACGCACTTGTCGGCGCCTGGGATGGGCGGCACAAACGGCGGTGCGCCGGTCGCGATGACGGCACAACCGAAGGTGATGTGCTCACCCTTGGACGCGTCGCCTGGTTTGGCGCGCGTATGCGGATCGGCGCTGTTGCCCGACGTATCAATGAACAAACGGTGATCGGTCTCGAACGACGC
>JAOUGF010000618.1 GCA_029857925.1 Gammaproteobacteria bacterium | reverse complement strand
ACGCTTAAAGGTATCTGCTATTTTGCCAATATTCCGTGAGATATAGAAGGGGGGAATGCAAGAACTTCTATAGCCAGCATAAACAAATCCTCTAGCAATCTGCCGGACTAAGGTCTGACCAACTGCGGAAAAGACATTTTCGACTTATTTTTCGATGCTTTTCGTTAAATAGCGACGGCTGTTCACCTCAAATGATTGAAAAATCTGCCTCACGTAACGTTTCCTCGCTACGGTCGCCTAAGTCTGACAGGCCTCTGTGTTGCGTTTAAAATGCCGGTAACTGAAATGAAAACGTGGTGCCGCGCATCAATGCGCTGGTGACGTTGATCGCGGAACCGTGCAATTCCAAGATACGTTTGGCAATGGACAGGCCTAATCCCGTCGCGCCTGGATTGCTGTTGCGACTCTTGTCCAACTGATAAAATCGATCAAAGATACGCGGCAATTCCGCATCCGGTATGCCGCAACCGGTATCGCGCACTTGCACTCGGATTCCCTGTGCCACGTGTTCCAGCGATAGCTGCACCTGCCCCTTCGCCGGTGTATAACGCAACGCGTTCTCGATCAAATTTTCTAACGCCCGCTCGATCAGCGCGATGTCCGCGCGCACAAACGGCAGGTCCGAGTGCAACTGTGCCTCTATCGTGATGTCTTTCTCTTGCGCGCGCAAACGGTATTTTTGTACGATATCCTGCACCAGCTCCGCCAGGCTAAAAGCCTCGCAATGGGGTTGGATTTCCAGGGCATCCAGACGCGCAAGCTCCAACAAATCGCTCACCAGTTTATTCAGATGATGGCAATGTCGTACCGCGATCTCCAAATATTGACGACGTTCGTCGCCAGTCAGCGTGGCGTCTTTTATCAGCAGAGTTTCAATATATCCCTGCAATGTCGCCAACGGCGTGCGCAAATCATGCGATACATCCGCTACCAATTCGCGACGCATCTGATCGGTTTTCGCCAAGCGCCGGGTCTGCTCATCAATTTGCGTCGCCATATCCAAAAATGTTGACGTCAAGCGATCTATTTCGTCGCCTTTTGCGGGCACCTTTCCCAGATCAGGTAACTCACCCGATTTAAATACCGCCATTGCGCGGGCCAAGCGCTGTAATTTCCCCGTCAACATAGCGAACAATAAGAGACCTACGATGACCGCCAATACCGTTCCCCCGGCGATAATCCAGGCGCTTGCGCTCAAAATATAGCTACCGGTCAACATTTGGGTAACACTGTCGTAATTCTCACCGGCCAAAATGACGTACAAATAGCCTTCGATATTTCCCTTTTCTTTTATAGCCGCAGCGGAGAACGCCTTTTTCCGATTCTGATCACGCGGATCGTCGCCCAACATCGGAAATTGGATGCCGCCCTGTACCCATCTTCTGACCGGCGTCAAATCGACGTGGTCGCGTTGCACCTTACCCGGTTCCGCCGAATAGGCCAAAATCCTTCCATCCGTATTCAGCAGATAAAGCTCGATGGCTGGGTTAATCACCATCAACATATGAAAAACATCTTCCAGCGCTGCTTGATCCACCAATTTATCGCGTATCAAACGTTTTTCGTCGACGATGTGTTGCGCCAATTCGCGGTTAAGCTTTTGATTGGCCTCTTGTTGATAAAGATCCGTCGCGTACAGTGTGATGCCTAAGGCCAACATCCCGACCAGCATAAACAGTACGAGCAACACTGCCGCCAATTTCGCATACAAGGATCGCACTATCATTCGGTTTTATCCTCAGCGAATTTATAACCAACACCCCACACCGTCAGTACGTATTCAGGTTGTTCTGGCTGACGTTCTATCTTTGCGCGCAGACGATTGATATGAGAATTTACCGTGTGCTCATAGCCCTCGTGGCCATAGCCCCAGACCTGATCCAACAGTTGCGCACGTGTATAGACGCGCCCGCGATGGCTAGCCAGGTGCGCAATGAGGTCAAATTCTTTTGCCGTCAGCTCGATTCCCTTGCCGTCACGAAATACGCTGCGCCGCGCAAAGTCGATGATTAAATCACCGGCAGTGATGATTTCCTGTACGTTACTATCTTTCGCGGCCTGAATATTGTCGATGCGCCGCAAGATCGCCTTCACA
>JAOUGF010000617.1 GCA_029857925.1 Gammaproteobacteria bacterium | reverse complement strand
GCTATCTGCATTGAGCACGCCTGCGAGTATTTTTAGCAGTGTAGTTTTGCCGACGCCGTTGGGCCCGCGAATCGCGTACACCCCTGTGGAAAATTCATAGCTGATCTTCTGACATACGCGCTTGTTCCGTAGGCCTTAGAGATATTTATGAATCGCAGCATATACCGTTCCTAAGCGACAAGAAATATGACACCGCTCGTCCACAGCGCGGCCATCAACGCATTCACCACGACGGCATGACGTTCCGCGTGGATCTGCGGGACACGCAGCAAACCCAGCAGCGCGAAATATGTGAGCATTACGGGGATCACCATCGTTGTTGTAAGGGCGTGATGCGTCCACATCGCGCTATTGATGAGTGCAGCGAACGGCAGGCTCAATGTTAGCACCACGGCAATGTCGAATTTTCGCGGCCATTGGCGAGGGAGCGGCAAGGCGTCGATGAAGGGCGCGGCCGCTTGATGCACCTTGTGCAAATCACGATAAAGGCCACAGATTACGAGCGCGATGCACGCCAACGCGATGGTGGCGAACGGGACGGAGCGGGCATCGTACTCCCATATGTTCAATAAACTCAGCGTGGCGGCCGTAATCGCCGTGCTCAGCAAGATTTTCACTATCAGTATCGAGGGGGATTGGCGCAATAATATTAACGCGGATATCTGTACGCCCGATAGCACGCGCAAGCGTGAAGATCGGAACTGCGTGAGTGTTTGTTGCCGCAGCGGCGTGTACGAAAAGGCATTGCGCGCGGTCAGTGAGAAAAAACGCGAACCGTAAAAAACGCTTAGCGGACTCAGTGTCAACATTAAGCCTTGGAAGACGAGATCGTCATACGCAAGCGTCGCTACCAGAAAAAGATTCGCGATGGTCACCGCATACCACGCCTGATAGAAATCTTCCAGCATCGCCAGTTGGATAAAAATCATTAACGCCGTTGCTTCTATCACAAAGAGGGTATGCATCGCCGTAAGCGGCGCAGGATCGTCGTGACCGATTAGCCAACCGATGGCGGCCAGCGGCGGCAATAATAGAGGGCTGTCCGCGAGCAACAGGATCAGCGTATCCACCCCACGCCGATGTGAGCGCGAGATCGGCAGCGACGCGGCATATTGCATAAATTCACCGCCAAGTATCTGCTCACGTTGCACCATCGCCCAACCTACCGCAAACAACTGTAACGCGACGAGATACGCATAATTCCACGCCCCCCCGTGTCGGGGAGAAAAGAAAGTCAACAGCGGAAAACCTAGCGATTCAAGCCGTTCCAGCAAGGGCGCGAACGCCGGTGCGCAAATACCCACTATGAGCACCAACGCCTGCCAACGCCGCAGTACGAGGCGCGCAGTCATTTGTGCGTACCAATGTAGCCGATAACGACCTAACATGCTGATAAGTTTACGAGATTTATTGTCTGTCAACGGCAGCGATCCAATGCAAGCCTTTAGCGCATGGGACAATAGCCCACTCACTTTGGTTCAATCCAGGCCAAACACGATACTATGTGCGGTGGCACGCTGCATCGCATCGCCTGCACCCCTTTCCCGATTGCGCATACACATAACCTGTAAAAATCGGGGCCTAAGCCTTATAATGTACTAATATGTCTTAACGTGTAAGAGGATACACTATGCCTACCTATGACTATCGTTGTGCGGCCAATGGCGCTGTGGTGGAAGTCAGCCACGGGATGTCTGAAAACTTGTCTACCTGGGGTGAGCTCTGCCAACGTACCGGACAGGCCTTGGGGGATATTCCGGCCCATACCCCGGTTGAGCGCCTAGCGACCGGCGGACAGGTGGTGAAGGGCGGCGCGCTGCGCAATGCCGATGCCCCGCCTTGTGCGACCGGGCCGTGTTGTGGTGGTGGGGGATGCAGCGTACATTAAAGAATGGAAAATATCGCGTAATAATTGCTTAGGAAGTAGAGATCACAGGGCATCATTCAGGGCAGCGACCAGGTTGCGTACACGCTGCCCTTGAATGATTAATCCACCAGGCGCCACATCGTTTGCGACTCGGCGAGCTGGCATAAGCGTTCGACGCCTATCAACACAATCGCGCGCGCCACGGAGTCGATTACGATGGCACCGTCGT
>JAOUGF010000070.1 GCA_029857925.1 Gammaproteobacteria bacterium | reverse complement strand
CTCGTGCGGATAAACGCTGACTTTGTCAGATACGCACACCAGGGCGACCGCGTAATTGCGACTTTCGTCGCTTACCCGAAACGAAAAACTATGCACTTCAGCTTTAATTGGCGCGCTCCCGTCGGCAAGCACCAACCAGTTCCCTTTCACGCCGTCTTTATAGGCGATCCATTGCGCATCAGTGGTAATACTCACCGTGTCTCGAGTGTCATCAGACGTGGCCTTACCACACCCCGTAAGTAGCTCAAATTGAATTAACAAAAGCATCAGCAGGTAACGCATAATTATTTTCCGCGCACTTTGTAAAAGATTGTCCTGATGGCGATGCACAACGTGCTTGCGCCCGGGTGTCAAGTTACTCGCGGGGATTATCCCCTATGCGCCTTTCCCGCACATTAAGCGGGCATGCCCACAGAGTACCTTCAACCTCCGAGCAGGGTCACTATACCATTGTAAACATTGATTAAATAGAGTAGGCGTAGAACCAAGGGTTATAGCCGCGGACACCACTGACACAGGTATTATTTAACGTTGCAACAGGGTACCCTGGCGCGCAGTGTTTACTACTTCATAAAGCTCAATAAGTTATTGATTAGTATTATTTTCATGGTGTTCTGACTGGACTGTAACGGACGCGCCATCGGGGTTTGCGAGGGGGTCCGCGAGCGCAGGTGCCACATCCACCTGTACACAGTTGCGACCCGCCTGCTTGGCGTCATACATCGCCTTGTCAGCACGTTCCAGCAGTGCCGTAGGCACCTCATCAGCGCGCAGCTCCGCCAATCCCTGGCTGATCGTCATCGCCACTGCTCGCCCGTCCACCACAATGGGGTCACTGGCGACGCGTTCGCGTACACGCTCTGCGATGTCACGCGCCTCGGCTAACGCGGTGCCGCCCAGCACAATGACAAATTCCTCCCCGCCATAGCGGCCAACCCTGTCCTCGTGCCTGAGTGCGGCACCAATACGCGCGGCAACATCGCGCAACACCTTATCACCCACACCGTGTCCGTGCTCGTCATTCACCTGTTTAAAATGATCTAGATCCGCCATGATGACGCAACAGGGATGTGCCGCATCCCGCGAATCCGCCACGGTGTGTTCCAAAATCGTCAAGATTTGGGCACGCGACAACACGCCTGTCAACGCGTCATACTCCAGCGCATGACGCATTTGGCGACCCGAAATCTGTAGGGACTCGATAAAGTGTTCCAATCCTAAGGTCTGCACGCCGTGGAACGCGTCGCAGGCCAGGCTCATATCGAGCGCCAATATTTTTATAATAAAACTGCGTAACATATTCGCCTTGTGCGCGCGCGGCGGCACTTCGTCCAACAATAATTGCTGCATCACGCGCATCGCCGCGATATAGGCCCCCAATCCCAAGCGCGCCCACGCGTGCACGACGCCTATGCGCAGACGCGCCTCAAAATAATTCGCGTCGGTAAAATCGCGGCCTAAGGTTTGCAAATATTCGTCGAGTATTTTTTTGAGCGGCTCGCTATGATAGCCACCCGCGAGCACGGATTGAGGTTCTTTGTGTTGTAAAACAATGGCCAAAAACGCGTTGACCAGCACTTCCCGCTTGGGATTTATCACCTGCCGATGCAGCAGGGGTACGACCCGCATGTCGGCGTCGCCCAATCCCAATAACGCAAGTCTTGCTTGGCGCAGACCTGCGTCAAATCCCAATTGTTCGCAATACCAATACATGCAGCGTCCCTCAAATAAACACTGGCAAAGCCCCGTCACTCACCCTAAACTGTGGACATGACTGACACGATCGCAAGCCTGCCCTTAGTTGCCGCTCAACACCTGTCACTCGCCTATGACGGCACGCTGGCCGTGCACGATGTATCATTTGAGGTAAGGCGCGGTGATGTGCTGGGATTTCTTGGCCCCAACGGTGCGGGCAAATCCACCACGATGCAGATGATCACAGGCAACCTCGCCCCCAGTGCTGGCCAAGTGTTCATAGATGGCGTAGACATCCTGGATGACCCTAAACACGCCAAGGCGCGCATCGGTTATCTGCCCGAACAACCTCCGCTCTATCGCGAACTGACGGTAGACGAATATCTACGGTTTTGTGCGCGTCTCAATCACGTGCACAAAGAGCGCCTAAACGGCGCACTGGACTACGCCAAACAACGCTGCGGGCTCACCGATTGCGGCAAGCGCTTGATAGGCCATTTATCCAAGGGCTATCAACAGCGCGTAGGGATTGCGCAGGCGATCATCCACGGTCCGCCGGTCGTGATCCTGGACGAACCCACGGTGGGCCTGGACCCTATCCAAATTCGCGACATACGCAATTTGATACGCGAACTGGGGAATGACCACAGCGTCATATTGTCTACCCACATCCTGCCCGAGATTCAGGCGATCTGCAATCGCGTGCAGATCATCAACAAAGGCAGCCTGGTACTGGCCGACACCATAGAAGGCTTACGTCAACGCATGCAGACCTCTACGCTTACCATCGCGCTACGCCGCGCACCCAACAGCACCGCATTATTGGAAATCCCCGGTGTGTTGAATGCGGAACCCTTGCCTGCCGGGCGCATACGCCTACACCATACCCCCGACCAAAATCCGGCGGAGGCCTTGGTCGAACGCAGCGTCCGCGAACAATGGGGCTTATATGAATTAGTCCCCGAGCGCATCTCGTTGGAAGATATCTTCGTCAATCTTACGACATCAGAAACCGACGTTGTGACGGGTGTGGCGCAGGTGACGCCATGAGCGGTATTTGGGTCATCGCAGGGCGCGAAATTCGCAGTCTGTTTTTATCACCACTGGCATGGATAGTCCTCACCGTCGTCGAATTTTTATTGGCGTATCTGTTTTTAGGTCAAGTCAAATTGTTTTTGAGTGTACAACCGCGCCTGGCGGGCATGGACAACGCCCCCGGCGTGACCGAGGTGGTGGTCGCAGAGCTATTCCGTAACACGGCGGTAATCGCATTGATGGTTATTCCGATATTGACGATGCGTCTGATCAGCGAAGAACGTCGCAACCAAACACTGACATTGCTGTTTAGCGCGCCGGTGTCAATGGCGGAAATCGTGCTCGGCAAATATTTAGGCGTAATGAGTTTTTTTGCGGTGATGTGGGCCATGGTGGCGAGTATGCCACTGATGCTATACATGGGGGGCCAATTAGATCTAGGGATGTATGCTGCGGGTTTATTAGGCGGCATCTTATTGGTAGGTGCGTTTTGCGCTGCCGGACTTTACCTGTCTACGCTGACCCTCTACCCGGCGGTTGCCGCGATCAGCACGTTTGGACTGTTGCTGCTGCTGTGGGTGATTGAATGGGCAGGCAAGGTGGGCGACAGCGTCCTCAATAATATCCTGACCTATATTTCCATCATGCATCACTATGAATCCTTGATCGAAGGCGTGTTCAGCAGCGCCGATATCGTCTATTACCTACTGTTTATCATCACCTTTTTAATTTTGAGCATACGCCGCTTAGATGCGCGGCGTATGCCGCACTGAGGACATCGGCTAATGGAGGTCACGCGCGAGTTAAAACGTAAATTACGTGTGCAGAACACGATATTTTACACCTTATTCAGCCTTCTGATCGGCGTGCTCGCATTTTTGAGTGTACGCTATGAAGTGACCACCGATGTCACGCTTAATCGCCGCAACACGCCAACGGAAAACAGCTTGGCATTGCTCAAGACCATCGACAAACCGGTGGTGATTACCGCCTTTGTCACCAGCGGCAACGATGCGGTACGCCGTGAAGTCGCCCGCCTGGCAGGTCTTTTTCAACGCGCGAATAACCAAATCAAATTAAAATATGTAAATCCTGAAACGGAACCGGGACTGGTGCGCGAACTGGGTGTCACCGTGGACGGTGAACTGATAGTCACTTTTGGCGGCCGCACCGAACACATCCAAGACCTCAATGAACAGGCGTTAAGTAATGCGTTACAGCGCTTGGTGCGGGGCGGCCAACGTTGGCTGGCATTCACCGAAGGCCACGGCGAACGTCAACCGCACGGTGCGACGCCGCAAGACTATACGCAATGGGTGCAGCAACTGGAAAATCGCGGCATCAAGACACGTACCATTAATCTGGTCAGCGACAAACACATCCCCAAAGATACCACAGCCGTTGTGATCGCTGCCCCCAAGCGCAAATTTTTGCCTGGCGAGGTCACCCAGTTGCGAGCGTATTTAGAACAGGGCGGAAATTTGTTGTGGTTGAGTGAGCCCGGTCCTAGCCGTGGTTTAGAACCCATTGCAGAACAACTCGGAGTGGAATTGTTGCCCGGAACATTGGTAGACCCGCAGCATGATTATGTGGGTTTCAAAGATCCACGCTTTATCGTGGTCAGTGATTACGTGTTTCATCCTATCACCCAACAATTCGCCTTTGATACCATTTTCCCCGAGGCGCGCGGCCTGGAGGCGAACGACAATAGCGATTGGGAACATGAAATTTTTCTTGAATCATTACCCCGTGTGTGGGCGAAGACCGGTGATTTGGGCGTTGAGTTAGCGTTCGACAAGGGTGAGGACGTACCTGGCCCCCTCGCGCTGGGCATCGCATTTTCGCGCAATTCCGCCATTACTGGCACCACAACGGACACTGAGGAAGACACCAACGAACAACGCGTCGTCGTCGTCGGTGACAGCGACTTTGTCAGCGATATGTATTTGGGCCAAGGGGGAAATCTAGACTTGGGATTGAACATCGTCAATTGGCTGGGGCGCGATGAATTATTAATGGCGGTGCCCACTAAAAACAACGTCGATCGTACGTTGGACTTGTCTGTGACGATGGTACGCGGTTTGACGTTACTATTATTAGGCATTGTCCCCATCGCGTTACTCGCCGCTGGTGGGCGCATCTGGTGGATACGGAGACAACGCTAGGCGATGCAACGCGGTAATCAAATCAATTTGATGGTTGGGCTGCTGTTGGTGGCCGTGGCGTTTATTGCGTGGTGGCAACCGGGTGTAGACCGCCCAACCACGCCGATGCCCACTCGCTTGACGCAAGTAACACCGGAACAGGTGTCCCACATCAACATTTCGCGTCGCGGACAGGCGGCCCTTGAGTTGGTTAAAGACGCTAATTTTTGGTCATTAAAATTGGGCGCTCGGACGCTGCCAGTGGCGAGTTGGCGGGTCGAAAACATCCTGCGGTTACTGGTCAGCGAAAGCGGTGCGCAATGGCCGGTCACGCCTACGGACTTACCGCAGTTCGATTTGGCCCCGCCACTGATGCAATTGACATTTAATTCGACAGTGGTTGCGTTAGGCGGCTTGGAAACACTCAGCAGCCGTCGTTACGCGCTGGCCAACGGTACGTTGCACCTGATCGAAGACAAGCTCTATCGCCAACTCATGCTCGACCCGATGGAACTGGTTGATTTGCAGTTGTTACCGGGCAAACCTAGTCTCCAATCGGTGAATTTCGGACGTTGGCGTGTCGCCCTGGACGAACAAGGGGCATGGCGTGTGATTGGAATCGTGATGCAGACCAGCGCCGACACGGCCACGGCATTCATTGACGAATGGCGTTACGCCGAGGGCCTGGAAGTCCGTACCCTTGATCCTAAACTCAAAGCCAGTAATACGGCAACGGTCACACTCGCGGATGGGCATGCGATATACTTTAAGTGGACTCGAGGCGCGCATGACGCATGGATGATGCGCGAGGATTTGGGATTGATGTATCGGTTGCCCCTTGATGTATTACAACGATTGACGGATTTTTCTCCGCATCTCAGCGCTCAAAACCGTTAACGACACACGCCGCGATGCCAGAATTGCCCGAAGTCGAAACCACACGCAACGGTTTATTGCCTCACCTTTCCGGTCATCAGGTGGTAGAGGTTGAGGTACATAACGCACGCCTGCGCAATCCTGTGCCTGATGATTTAGCCGCACGTTTGCGCGATTCCCGCTTATTGACGCTACGACGCCGCGCAAAATATCTACTCTTTGATTTCGATATCGGCACATTGATCGTGCATTTGGGCATGTCGGGCAGTTTGCGCCTGGATCCGCGCCTACAGCCTCGGCGCAAACATGACCATGTATGCATCACCTTTGACACCGGCATGTCGTTGCGCCTGCACGACCCGCGACGTTTTGGCCTGATGGTGTGGGGCGGCCAGGAACCCCAGAACCACGCGTTGCTGCGCCGCCTAGGCCCCGAACCTTTAGGTGATGGCTTTAGCGGCGAATACTTGCACGCGCGTGCAAAGGGACGTAAGGCCGCGGTAAAGGTCTTCATCATGGATCAACAGGTGTGCGTGGGCGTAGGGAATATTTATGCGAGTGAGGCCTTGTTTCGCGCGGGCATACATCCCTTACGCGCCGCGCAACGGGTATCGGCAACGCGCTATGACACACTGGCAAAGGCGATACGCGAGGTGTTGATACAGGCCATCGCGGTAGGCGGCACCACCTTGCGCGATTTTTTACACGCCGATGGCAGCCCCGGCTATTTCGAGCAACAATTGGCGGTGTATGGGCGCGCGGGCGAGGCGTGTCACGCGTGCGGGCACAGCATACACAGCCAGACCGTCGCGCAGCGCAATACGTTTTGGTGCGTGCATTGTCAGCGTTAATTCGAACAACAGCCGTTGATGCTACGGGCGACACTAACGATATGAGATGATCGCAAAAATACCCATCTAGGTTAAATACGATAGCTAAACTGGGCCGTCGCGCTCAATTCGTGGACATTGCCGGCGACTGCGGTATCGATGTGAAATCCAAACGCCTGTAACCCCATCCCTAAGGTGACGACCCCGGCTTGATCCACGGCAAGATTGTGGCGATATCCGGCGCGCCATTGCACAACCCACCATTGGTATTCCGCCCCTATCCCGAAGTATCGGCGTTTAACACCGTCCACCCAATTTTGTTGATCCACCACATCGATATCCGCCGCATAAGTCGTCTTGGCCTCTTGCAGCGCAAGCCCAAAACGCACGGTGGGCAACAGACGAAACTCTTCGCCCATCACCGATGTGACGTTCATCGGGACGAGGTTCGTCACCACGCCGCCTAACGACCAACCCGTTTCATAGCGACGCGCCACGCCGATATCCATGTTAAAGGCGTGCGTCAATTGTTCCTGACGGCGGTCATAGTCCCCGTCCTCGGGCCGCGCCGCGACACGTTCATAGGTCAAGATGTCTACATATTTTGGCGTGATACCAAACGCGACATCGCCATAGACCGCAAATTGACGCGCCAAAGCCACGCCGATTTCATTCACCAACGTCGCCCGTTCACGCATTGCGCCGTCCGCTGCAGGCACGCGCGCCGCGCTGCCATACATGTTGGTGTATGCGCCGACGCCTAACACGGGATTCGGCAGGCTCAAACCGGCATACGCCTGGACGTCCGCGCGCGCCGCGTATTGGCTCAGGCGCTGCACCGAACGCAACATCAAACGCTCTTGGCCTTGCCACAAACCGGGTTCTTGCAATGAGTTACGCGCATAAGCGCGCGCCGCGTAACCCGCACCATGATAGTAATCGCGAACCGCGTAGTCACCCGTCACCGCTGCCCTCACACGCTTGGCATCGGCGATACGCACCGCCAGTGTGGCGGGTTCCCAAAATAATTTCTTGTCGTTATTTGACGACAGCAACGCGGGATTTAACTGCGGAGAATAGGCGATCGCGACCCGCGTCTCACCCATGCCCAGCGCGCGCGCATCGGCCACCGCCTCGGTGCTCGCGGACGCAGGCGTCGCAATCAGCGCGAATACGCACCAACAAATGGGTCGGACATTATTGCTATCCATCGGAAAAACACACTCGTTTCATCGTTTAATATTGCACTTTTACACTTAGCAAGGCCTTAACCAATGGCCTCCAATTTAGCATAGGCCAATACCAACCATTTCGTCCCCTGCGCGCCGAACTTGACCTGCACGCGGGCATGCGGGCCATCGCCCTCATGGCTAATCAAAACACCCTCGCCAAACGACGGGTGCAGCACGCGTTGGCCTAGACGCAGGCCATGACTCGGGGCCGCCTTAACAGAGCTCGTCATCGCGCGCCCCATCGGCGCCATCACCTGCACACGGGGACGTACTTCGCGGATAAACTGCGTAGGTATCTCGCCGAGAAAACGCGACGGCATCGCGCGCGTCTCTTGACCGTACACACGCCGTTGTTCGGCACAACTCATATACAGTTGTTTGCGTGCACGCGTCACGCCGACATAGCATAGCCGCCGCTCTTCTTCCAAACGGCCGGGTTCGTCCATCGACATCTGGTGCGGAAACAGGCCCTCTTCCATACCGGCCATAAACACTACCGGGAACTCCAGACCTTTGGCACTGTGCAAGGTCATTAGTTGCACGCAATCGTCCCATGCGCCACCTTGCCCCTCGCCCGCCTCTAACGACGCATGCGCAAGAAACGACGCCATCGGCAACAGGCCGTCTTCGTCGCGCTCTTGCTGCGCATATTCGCGCGCGGCATTCACCAATTCGTCCAAGTTTTCCAAACGCGCCTGGCCTTTTTCGCCCTTTTCCTGGGCGTACAGGTTACGCACGCCGCTGGTCAGCAATACGTGATGCACTTGCGCATCCAACGCCAGGCCTTCGATGTCGCGTCGCATGCCGTCGA
>JAOUGF010000616.1 GCA_029857925.1 Gammaproteobacteria bacterium | reverse complement strand
ACGCTCGTTCACCTGATTGCGCGCCCAATAAATATCCGTGCCGTCGGCAAAGTCGATGATGATGCTGGCCAGCGCGTATTTAGTGGTCGAGCGCAACACGGTCTGGCGAGGCATGCCTTGTAACTCTATTTCCAGCGGCGCGGTGACACGCGACTCGACCTCGGTGGGCGCCATACCCGGCGCCTTTACTACCACCATCACTTGCGGGCTGGAGATGTCGGGAAAGGCGTCTATGGGGAGGCTGCGATAGGCCCATACCCCGGCCGTGGTTAGCGACAACGCAATTAATGTTACTAACAGGCGTTGGGTCAGTGCTACGCGTACCAATGCGTCTATCATGGCGATACCCTTTGCAACGTCAGTCCGGCGGCCAAGCGTACATCGGCGGCCTCATGGTGGGTCTCGGCGAGCAATTCGAGATAACGTGCACGCGCAGTAAAGTGGGTATCGTGCGCATCGATCAGATTCAACACGCTGACCTCGCCGCCATTAAAACTCTTGCGTGTCAGCGCGAACACCTCCTCGGCGGGGGCCAGCAAGGCATCACGATAGTGTTCCGCTTGTTCGATCAAATGTCCCATGTGCATATGGTTCTGGCGTAGCGCGCCCTCCAGCGCGCGCCGTTGCGCGGCGTATTCCGCATCCACTTTTGCGACCGCAGCGCGTGCGCGGTCGATGGCACCGCGATGCGTCGTCCACAGCGGCAATTCCACGCCGAGGGCGACGCCCCATACCGCGCGCGTATCGCCTGCAAAGTAACCGCGTTCGTAATAGGCGGTGACGCTGGGCGTCCCGTACGCAAATGCGCGCACGCCCTCCAGCGCCGCGTTCGCGGCAACGCGCGCGGCCTGGCCGCTCGCCAGCGCGGCGTGCGTATCTATCGCCGGTAATAACTCGGCCAATGCAAGGCTCTCCGTGAGCGGGGTCAGGGCGGGTAGGCGTAGTGATTCTTCCGGGAACAGCGCCAACAGCAAGCGCAACCCGGCCATACGTTCGGAATGCTTGCCTTCGGCGTTGGCCACTTCTTGGCGCGCCGATTCGCGCAGGATGCGCAAACGTGCGCGTTCTAACGGTGTTAGAAAACGCACCAGCGGATCGCCCTTGGTCTTTTGCGCGCGTTCCCCGGCATACTCATCCGCCCACGCCAGGCGCGCCTGGGCCAAGGCGAGATATTCTGTCGCGTATTGCAAGGCGTGATAGGCGTGCGCTACATGGTTTTCGCGTTGCAAACGCGCGTACTGGGCGGCGTGTTGCGCAACCAGTAATTGCGCCTGCGCTTGACTTTCGCGGGCGGCATGCGTGCGCCACGGCAAGGCCTGTGTCATCGCCAATTGTTGAATTTCTACGCCGCCCGCGCCGCTCTCCAAGCCCAATTGGTTATCGAAACGCACATCCGCGCGTGGGTTGGGCCAGGCCTGCGCCGAATTCAATTCACCTTGCTGCATCGCGATTTCGGCCTCGCTGACGCGCAACTCAGGGGCCGCCGCCAGCGCGCGCGCCACGCTGCGTTCCAACGTCCACACGTCGTCCATGGCATGGCCATCCACTGCCGCCATCGCACAATAAATGCCTAAGCTGGCGCGGAAAAAACGCTTGTACATAATGTCCCCATATAAACGCAACGCAAACGATGCAGGATATACGCCCTGCAAAAATTTCATTTACGCAAGTTTCGGAGTTTAATAACGCGGCAAATCGCCATCAATACCCACGCTAAATATGCCGCGTTTGATAAGATGTGGTAGGTGTCGCACACCGCAGCGGTCGCGAACGATGCTACGGTTTGCCGAGACTTTTAAGCCCTTTTGGGGGGCGCCACACCCGCATCTTCGAAACTTGAGATGAAGGGAATTAACGCGGCGGTGCGCGCAGAGGCGGGCGGATATGGGTCGCGTAAAGGGGAGTTCGGCCAACGTCGCGAGGCACGCGTTGGGTGAAGACGGTGAACGACACCGGCAGCAGTGCTAACATCGTCCCGCCGGATATCCAGAATACCAGGGACACGAATAATTTGAGCAGGCCTTGCAACGGGATGTCTTCATCCACGCCGGGGATATCGGGGTTTTCGCCCACCGCGCTTAAGCTGCTTTCGACATGG
>JAOUGF010000615.1 GCA_029857925.1 Gammaproteobacteria bacterium | reverse complement strand
TTATCGTATTAACGGTTTCGTTCCTGGTGGTGAGGTCGGGCCGCCGCCGCGTGGATTTGGTTTGGGCGAATCAGAATTGGGATTCTACGCCAATGTCGATCCCCGATTTTACGGTGGTTTGAATCTCGCGTTGGCGCCGGATAACGGCGTGTCCGTCGAAGAGGCCTATTTTCAGACCTTGGCATTGGCGCCCGGGCTCACGCTGCGCGGCGGTCGATTTTTTTCGGGCATCGGCTATCTGAACGAACGCCATGCCCATACCTGGGATTTCGCGGACAATCCTCTGTCATACCAAGTATTTCTGGAGACACAGTTCGCGCAGGAAGGGCTGCAGCTGAAATGGCTGGCCCCGCTGGAGCGTTATCTGGAAGTCGGCGCGGAAATCGGTAATGGGCGAGGGTTTCCGGCGTCGGACGCCGCGCGCAATGATCTCGGCAGTGGCGCGCTTTACGCGCATACCGGCGGCGATGTCGGTGACAGCCACAGTTGGCGGGCCGGGGCGTCGTGGTTGGCGGCGTGGCCGCGCGCGCGGGCCTTTGATACGACAGATATCACGGGCGCCCAGATCAGCAATCGTTTCAGCGGCACCAGCCATCTGGCGATCCTAGACGCGGTCTGGAAATGGGCGCCGCAAGGGAACGCCGTGCAGCGCAACGTGATCCTGCAGGGCGAATATTTCATGCGTCGCGAGCGTGGTGATCTATCCTCCAGCGCAGTGACCAGTGCATACACCTCTGCGCAATCCGGCGGTTATGTGCAAGCGCTTTTTCAATTTGTGCGTTATTGGCGGGTGGGCGCGCGCGCGGAACAATTGGAAAGTGGGCAGGTCGATTTCGGCGCGCTCGCGTCCGGCATGGACAACACGCGTTATCGCGTGCGTAAATACAGCGTGATGATCGATTTTTCGCCCAGCGAATTTAGTCGCCTGCGGCTGCAACTGGCGCGTGACGGTTCGCGCGCGAACGCCACCGACAATCAACTCGTGCTGCACTATCAAATGAGTTTGGGTGCGCACGGCGCGCATACGTTTTAAGAGGTGAAACAATGAAAAAATATCTCGCAGTGTTTAACCTGATGTGTTTCAGCGCGGTGGTGATTCCGCAGGCGCACGCGGCGCTGAATGTATTGGCGTGTGAACCGGAATGGGGCGCGTTGACACAGGCCTTGGCCGGTGACCGGGTGCATGTCTACGTTGCCACCACTGCGCAGCAAGATCCCCATCACATCCAGGCCCGGCCCAGTCTGATCGCGCGTGCGCGTGGGGCGGATCTGTTGGTATGTACGGGCGCCGATTTGGAGGCGGGTTGGTTGCCGGTGTTATTGCGACAAGCCGGAAATGCACGCATCCAACCCGGTCAGCCGGGCAACGTCGTCGCCGCCGATGCGGTGAAAAAATTAGAAATCCCCGCAAGCGTGGATCGCGCGCAGGGTGACGTGCATGCGGCCGGTAATCCGCACATCCAGACGGATCCGCGCAATATCGCGGCGGTTGCCCGCGTTTTAGCCGCGCGCCTGGCGCAAATTGATCCCGCGCATGCGGCGGACTATGCCGCGCAACACGTCGCGTTCGCGCAGCGCTGGCAGGCGGCGATCCAACGTTGGGAGACGGCGGCCGCGCCGCTGCAGGGCGTGGCGATCGTCACGCAGCACAAGGGTTTCCCGTATCTGAACCAATGGTTAGGGTTGAAAGAAATCACCACACTTGAACCGCAACCGGGCGTTGATCCCAGCGCCGCTTATCTGGGGGAGGTGTTGGCACGGCTGCAACGCACACCCGCAAAGATGATCTTGCGCGCGGCCTATAACGACGGTCGTCCCGCGCAATGGTTGGCGGAGCGTGCGCATCTCCCGGTCGTCGTGGTGCCGTTCACGGTAGGGGGGAACGAACAAGCGCAGGACTTGTTTAGCTTGTTTGACGACACCGTTGCGCGCTTGCTCGGCGCATTGCGATGAGCGGTCTCGCGATGGACCTGAGCATCATCGGCCCGGCGCTTTGGGTCGGCGTGCTCGTGTTGGCGACGCACGTACCGCTGGGGCAACGCGTGTTGGCGCGCGGCATTGTGTTTATCGATTTGGCGATCGCGCAGATTGCGGGCCTGG
>JAOUGF010000069.1 GCA_029857925.1 Gammaproteobacteria bacterium | reverse complement strand
GATGCATAACCCAGAAACGGTCGCAGTTTTGGACAGAATCATTGCAAAGCGTGATCTTAAGATGATTGCAAAACAATTGGATTTGGATGACATGGATGCCGAGGGCATTCCACTGCCTGAAAATTTGACGGAAGATGGCACGCTTAACATTCTGAATCGACTGAAAGAATTTTTTGATTGTGCGGCCGCCAATGGCGATGCTGTTTTGGTTGTAATTGGCTGAAGATAGGTTGAATCGTGCGAAAATAAAGGGAGCATGACGTCTAAAATAGAAGTAGGAGGGGTATCTTCAAAAAGGGTACCTAGCCACACATGGATTCAGTCAGGGTAGCGACAATGAATAGAGTGTTTCAAAGTGGCCCCGAGCGCCAATTCACTTTAGATACGGGCCGGTCGGTCGCCCAGCGTTTGCACGCTAGAAACGTGAGCCCCGCGGTTGGTGAGGAGAACCGCGGATATGGTACTGATTTTACCGCGGGGCACCGCTTTGAAAATTTTTCGGTTGCCGCTCCCGTATTAGCACCATGTTGTGGTTGTGCGTCAGCAGTGTCGGGAGCCAGTGGTCTTGCACAGCAATATACAACGCAAAGACCTTTACAAACGCCATCGTCTGCGCCACTGCCGTCCACCGTACGCTCGGTTCTAGAGCCGCGACTGGGTTGCTCGTTGGCGTCAATCAGGTTGCATGCGGATGATGCGGCTGCGAAGCGGGCCAAACAGCGGGGTGCGCTGGCCTTCACTACCGGCCGTCACATTTACTTTAACAAAGGGGTTTACCAGCCAAGCACGCTAGTCGGCGATTGGATATTGGGTCATGAGGCGACCCACGCGGTACAACAGGGACTCGCAGACGTAACGGAAAACGGAAATCCGAATGTCGTGGATACTTCTAGCGAGACGCAAGCAAATCGTATCGCCTCCGGACATATTACGCGTGTCAGTAATGTTCATCCCCCCGCAGCAATGTTGCTAACGCCCGCGCAGTTTATATCTCAGCTTGGCTCAACGCCTGCGCAAGCTTTCGCCATTAATACGCTATTCGCTAATCCCTCATTCTTGTCGATATGGAACTGGCTGCGCGGTTGTACAGTGAATCCTGCGCAAGATCTTGGCCCACTGGCATTGCGTGTCACCCCCGGGCTGGTTTCCGGAGGCGCTGTGCGGTTCGGAGGTTATTCTCGATTTAGTCGCACACTGGAAATCAATCCGACCAAGCCAGAGCATGTCGAAAACCCGGCCGAGATGGTCGACACAATTTTTCACGAGCTAATACATGCTGCAGACGACCTCTCCGCCCTCTGCCAAACTACCGGCTCGGTTGCCGCTCCGCTTAGAGGTGCGGCGACTTCGACGTTATCCTCACGTACAACCGTCGCTGGGACACTCCAAGAGACGCTGTTCAACATCGCGCAGGGGCCAGGCGCGAGTGATCCCTGCGGTGAATTCATCGACATCAATGCTGCGGCGCAAACTTTGGTGACGGATGCCATACAGTCGAACATACAGATTGCCGGGGTAGGTCAGCCAACTCTCACCTTTGTCAATATGATCATCCGCCAAGATCCTGCGGCATTAACCGCTTATGAAAATTGCCGACGCAGGGCGTGCGGGTTGGGTGGGTCGGCACGTTCGAGGGCATTAAGCGCTTGCAGTCGCGAAACGATCGCCCAATTCTTACCTACGTCGATGTTGTCATCACTGTTGCCGGCCCAAATACAATTCGATTTTGCGGCGACTCACTTGCGAGCCGACCAAATAAGCAAGCTAGATCTCATTGCCCGTTACCTTATGCTTCACGTTACCCAGATGGTGGAAATCGTGGGACACACAGACAAAGTTGGCGGCGCAACTTCTAACCTCCTGCTTGGGCAGCAGCGTGCGGATTCCGTGCGCGCGGCGTTGCTCGCCCGCGGGGTCGCCGCCACACAGATACGTCGGACTCGGTCTGCGGGCGAGACCAGTACAATATCTTCTTCATCCAGTGAGCGTTGGCGTGACCGGCGCGTGGAGATTTTATTATGAGGCGATGGTTATACCGATTCGTTTCGGCGGGTTTGGTTGTTTTGAGCTCACAAACATTGGGGGGGACTATGGAAAATAGAGTACCTAAAAAATGTGTTTTTTTAGCGGTTGAACCCAGTGGAATGCTCGAGTTTAAAATTGATGACGCGCATCTACTAACCGTGTTGCAAGGTGCACGTATATCTCCTGACAATGCCGTAGCAGCTAACGTATTTTTGACGGAACGCGCGCCATGCGTAGATTTACGGTGCATTGTGTTCTCAGTAGGGCCGCCCGCAGTGAGTAAAGTTGAACTACTCGCTTGGCGCGATAAATCTGGAGAGGTTTGGCAAAACTTGGCAATGGCACTGATTGAACAAGGTCTCGCCGAACCTACGAATACCCCTCCATAGCGTTCGTGACGCATAGCACGACCGTATTTGTGCCCGAATTCGCGAATTCCGGATTTGCCACGAGTAACCCAAGTTCCAACTGCGCATGTTTTCATGTTCTGCAACAATTATTAGTTTACCCCGAGCATATAACTTTGGTCGTCTAAGGTATCAATAGACGCAATTGCCCATCGGGACTCAGCGCCGCCAGTTGATACTCCGCCAACCCCAAGATATCGCGCGAACGCGTTTTCGGGCTCAGTTTTTGATAGAGCGCGTCATACCACGGCTGTGCCTGCAGGTCGGCCAACGCAGGCGGCGTATGCAGCGACATCAATTGTGCGACGATAGCATGTTGACGCACGTTTATTTTTTTGCCTTTCAATAAATGTTGCAGACGATTTTCAAATAGAATTCCGGCAATGATGTGGCTGGCGCGTTCATGCGCGCGATTGATGACATCGAACATGCCTTGTAAAAAAAACTGCACAAACGCGGTGTTAGGGTGGCGATCTTCGGATTTGCGCGCCGGATTGTAGATTGTCAAATATTCCTCTTTATGCTCGAAATAGTAACGGGCCAATGCATAGTGCGAGTAATGATAACCCGCGCTCTTTAATATGACCATTTCCAACGCGCGGCCGACGCGACCGTTGCCTTCCCAGAACGGGTGGATACGGTAAAAATAGAAATGTGCCAACGTCGCGCGGATTAACGGTGACAACGTGCTGACGGTGGCGCTATTCAGCCATTCTAAAAACGCACGCATTAACAATTCGATATCTTCACGGCACTTAGGCGGCGTATAGATGCCGCCGTGTTCCAGTGTGCCGACCTTGGTGATTTGTCCCATGGCATTGTCGCGGTACTCGCCGCTTTGATTGGGTTGGTGGGGCATAGGCTTGGTCAAACTGGTGTGCAGTGACTTAATCATCTGTTCGGTAATGACGATCCCGGTTTGCGGTTGCCCTGGCGTGCGTGCGCCTTCGCTGTCATGGGCTTGTGCGATACGATCAATTTCTTCGTAGGCCGATTGCAAATTTAGGATGCGTTGGTCTTTTTCGTCTTGGGCGGGGATAGCGCCGTCGAGCAACTGAACAATGTGCTCTTCACTGAGCGTCCCGCCATCGATGCTGTTGTTGCCAAAGGCGCTCAACGCGACGAGTTCGCGCTTTAATCGTGTTGCGACGTCAGGTACCAGCGGCATTTTATTTAAAAAGGTCTGCGCGTCTTCGACACGTTGCAAGGCCATGGCGGTCTGTTCTACATCCACGGCCACTTGGAACCGGAATACGCCGGAGCGCAAGGTTGCTACGCTGAGGGGAGATTGGGTCATAATATGTCCAATAAAATGTCTGTAAGTAAATTGCGTGAATTGTGGGGCGCCAGCCGAAGTTGTAGGGTGGAAACCCTACCGTACGCAGGACAATATACAGTGTCGCTCAGTTGTAACCCCTTTAAATTGTTGGAAAAATGTTCCATAACTACGCATGAATACAGCCTTTAATTGCCAGCGACGTATACGCGGTTCACGTAACGTTTAGCTATATTTGGAAATCCAAATGTCGCCAGGTATGTCCTGGTGCATTGGTAATAGTAGACCGTTTATTTACAACTTGGCAAGGGGAAAGCATTTTTAACGCCAAGCAGGATATCGAAATTGTCCCACGAGTACCATCGTGACACATAGGTTGTTGCATCACTTACATTTACGCAGCTGTTGATATTGCGGCATGTCGTTCATTTCGATAACAGCCTGTAGCACATTGCGTGATGTACGGGGTGATTTAGAATTAGTATTATTTGGATTTAATCGGCACATAATCACAATGGCGTGAGATTTTTCATACAAAAAAATAGGTTGGACAAAAGATCGACGTCGCAGTAAATTTCATACCCGAAAATTTCGTAGCGAAAATTAAAACGATCGTGTCTCGTCCAGGGAGGATGATCCATGCCATGGAAGGCGCCGTATTGCCTGCTTTTGTGTATATTGTTGTCTATGGGTTGCGCGCGTCCGCCCGCCGAGTCCGGCGTGGCATGCACGTTAAACCCCGGTGATCTCGCATTGAGCGAAATGATGGTTAGCGTTACGCCGGGTGCGCCGGAGTGGGTTGAGTTTTTCAACCCGACATCGCAAGCCCACATCCTCCATCGCGCCGTGATCTCGTTTACCAGTGATACCGGCATGGAGCAACGCTGGGTCATAGATGATACGCAGACGATCCCTGCGTACGGTTATTGGGTGGTGGGCAACGGCGCCGCACCGTATGTGAATAGCGTTGCACCGCATGCCAGCGGGTTGTCACCGCGCAATATGACGGTGCGTCTACAGTGTCGTGACCAAGTCGTAGACCAAGTGGCGGTTGCTGCGCAACAATTGGCGCATACAGATCGCTCCGCTGCGTTTGAGGGTTTAATGCTTCCTGCGACGGAACTAAATGACGACGCACGCGATTGGTGTGTCTCGTCTCCCGCAGGCAACGGCACGCCCGGCCAGGCCAATGCGCCTTGCGGCATGAATGTGTGTCGTGATCCAGAAGGCCGTGTTAGGTCCAGTCGGGCACCTCAACTGCATGCGGTCCTATTGAGTGAATTTTATCGCGACGCACCCGGCCCCGACGACGATAGAGAGTGGATAGAGTTCTTTAATCGCAGCGGCGAGGAGTTTGATCTCAATGGATTGGTATTGGTAAACGATACCTCCGACGCGAGCGTACGCTACGACTTGCGCGACGAACATTGTTTGAGTGTCGCCCCCGCGCACTATCGCGTATTACGCATCATGCAAGATACAACTAAGGCACCGCCTTTCGATCGCGTCGATGCTACCCCGATTGAAGGTGACGCCCTCATCAACGGTGCGTCGGCATTTACACTGTTGTATCAACAGCAAGTGCTCACGCAGGCGGCATTGGAGGGCGCAACGGCAGGGATCTCCGATGGCGCGGAAAATCTGATTGTTGACCACCCCGACTATTGCCGCGCGCACCGCGCAAGTGGTTTTGGCGTAACCGACGATTCGACAAAAGAATTTACTGAGCGGGGGAGTCCCGGACAGGCCAACGATCCCTGTGGCGACGTGTGTTTGACCGAACAAGGTGTGTGGCGCACCCTGCAAAAACCCGGCGCAGACGAATTAATGATCAGCGAATGGTTCAATAATCCACGTGGTGCGGACGCCGGATACGAATGGATAGAACTCTATAACAGCAGTGATCGGTCTTTGGATGTCAATGGAATAGAAATAAAAAATACCCAAGCCACATCTGTCAACACTACCGCAGTGCACATTGTGCAGGACACATGTGCGACACTGGAGCCTCGTCAGCGGCTGGTCATTGGGGGGAACAAAGCGGAGTTCCGCAATTCGATAAATCTTATTCGAAGCGCGAATTTTCAACTTTTCAATGCACCCGGCGAACTCATTGTGTCGCGCAACGGCCTGGAGATCGACCGCGCAACCGTGGTGGCGCCGCTAGAGGGAATATCTACCAGTGTGGATGCGCAGTTCCTGACTCCCGCAGATAATAATGACAGCACCAAGTTGTGCGCGGGTCGCTCGGTGGATTTGTTCAGCGACGCCCAGGGCGCGGCCTATGGTACACCAGGCCAGCCGAATGATCCCTGTGGAGCGCAGTGGTGTACCGAGGGCGGAGTCTGGCGCGAACAGGCACCGTTTGCGCCTGGGATGTTGGCACTGAACGAAGTATATTATCACGCGGGTGGCACAGATGACGGCGCCGATTGGTTAGAAGTGAAGGCGTTGGCGGACGGTGATCTATACGGATTGTCCATCCAGCAGATCACCTCCTCCGGTACGCGAACCTGGGCGTTGACGTCGGCACAGTGCAAACACTTAACCACAGGCCAATATCACGTCATCGCGGGTGAAAAGGCCGGTATCGACGCCGCGGGCATAATTAAAGGAAGAGATTTCTATGTCGCAGAGAGTGAGTTCGTATTGGAATCGGCGGGTGTGGCGGTAGATCGAGCGAGGCTGCCAAAATTAGCGGCGAATAGCGCGCGAATTCCTCTCGTGAATTTGCAAGATACAATACAAAACGATGCCGCGACACAATGGTGTGTTGGAGCGGGTACAACGCCAGGGACGGAGAATTTAGCATGCGCACCCTGATGGGGTTATTCTGCGCGTGCGCATCCGTCGGCGGTGTAACACGCGCCGATATCGGTGCGATGCTAGAACAAGCGGGAGAAGGCTGGTGGCTACCAGATGCGGCGGTTGTCGCGCAGGAAATTGCGCTACCGATAGATGTCAATCATGCGTCGATTGATGCGCTTTTGCAGGTTCCGGGGTTGGATTATGCGTTGGTGCAATTGATGCTCTCAAAGCGGCCTTTTACACCTGAAGCACTGCTCTCCTTTTGCGACCAATATGGGTGCGCGGAGGAGGTACGTGCAATGCTCTATGCGCAGTCGCCATCGGTTAGGCAGATAAAAGACATTGAAATGCGAGTGGGAAGCTTATTTAACAGCGCGCCAAGTGCAGCCACGACGCGCGCGGGGGGCTATTATTTTTCCGGGTTGAGGGCACATTTTAATCTACCGGGTACGCATGCAGCGGGCGCGGGCCTGGTGTCCAGCGTAAGGCCACGCACCCATGTTGCATATGATATCGGAAAAGGTTCGTTGACCTCCTCCGGGCCACAATCTACAGGCGCGGTTGAGAGCGGTTATATATACGCCTATTACCCACGTTGGCGTGGCGTGTTGGGTAGTTACACCGTGGGGTTCGGTGAACGGTTGGTTTTTGATCAAGGTGCGGCGCGACAATCTGACACGTGGGGTTTGGGTGGCGCCGTTCACGAAGATATTTCCGGTGCGCGTTTGCGGTTTCCAAATGATTTATTCGGCGGCGCATTCCATTTAGATTTGCCGCAAGCGGCGGAGGCGGTTATGTTTTGGTCTTCGCGTTTTCACGATATTTACCAATACGATTTACGGTACGGGCCGGACGCATGGGCGGCGCCGAATTTACCGGTGTGTGTAAAATCGGGCGCGACACACACCGGTTATGTGTGCGGTGACGATGGTCTATGGTATAAACACGAGGTGAGCTTAGGTGCGTGGCAAGATCAAACCTTACGCAACGCCGTTCGGGAAGATGTTCAAGGTGCGCATGTCGGTCATCAATACGGCGCATGGCGTTATGGTCTGACCGCGTATCGTGCCAGCGCCACATTTTCAGACGCATGGCCCATGCCACGTTTTTCACCTAACGCGAAGGCCCTGTTTGGCGGTCAGGCGTTGGGCGTCAATTTTTTATGGGAGGGCGACACATCGCGTTTGGCAGGCGAAGCCGCTTATGCGCAGGGGGACGTCGCGTTTATTTTGCGCAGTGATGCGCGGTGGGGTGCGCAGAATACGTTCAATTGGTCGGCACGATATTTTGGACCGAATTTTCGCAACCCCCATGGGCACGCAGAGGCCGCTGCCGATCAGGTTGACGGTTATGTGCGGCGCAATGAAGCGGGATTACGCACGGCATGGCATACGCACAGTACGTTGATGAATGTAAGTCTGGAAGGTGACGCGTGGCTTGCACCGTTTACGCGCACCGAAACACGCACTTGGATAAGAACGCCATCACCCTCACCGTCCGCTCGCTTGGGCCTAAAACTCAGCACGCGATCGTCGCCCCATAGGGGATATGTACATGGTTTTTTACAACACGCAGCCGCGCCGGTTTCCAATGCGGAGGGCGCACTTTGGCAGCGCACGGCTTGGCGCATTGGCACCTCTAGCCGGTGGGCGCAGGGGTGGCGTAGCGGCGTAGAATATCGCGCACTAGTACCGTCTGCGGGGCGTGCAGCTGCGCTGAATCAACATGCCTTAGTACGCGTCGGTCGAGCAGATGTCGAGGCTTGGATGGATATCGCGAGCGCACCGCAAGGCGATGAGCCGCGCGCGCAGGGACGCGTGGCGGCCGCGTTTGCGTGGGACCATCGCGTAAAGATCGACGTACAATATGGGGTGTTTTATACCGCGAGAGCACCAGTGTGGCGCCATGTGGTGGCGTTAGGGTGGGAGGGTAGTTTCTAAATAAAGGGAACCTCAAAAAATTCACTGAAGCCGCGCTGGCGGTGTGGCAAATGGACACAAAATGCGGGGCCGTGTAACGGCAGACAACGTGTAAACCCGCTTTTTCGTCCGTTTGCACCTGGCCATTATTGGCTTGATTGAATTTTGAGAGATTCCCTAAACACTATTTTTTAATAAATGCAACATCGCCGAG
>JAOUGF010000614.1 GCA_029857925.1 Gammaproteobacteria bacterium | reverse complement strand
GCCGTTACTCATGACTAATATATGGTCACCCTTGCGCGCGACTTTCGCAACATCGTCCACGATGTCTTGCACATTGCGCATTACCCGCGCATGTTTACCCACCGCGGCGGCGACTTCATCGAGGTTCCATTGGATATTCGGCCCTTGGTAAAAATACACTTCGTCGGCGGCGGCCAACGCACGCGCGAGATCATCTTTATGCACGCCGAGTTTCATAGTATTTGAGCGCGGCTCTAATATGGCGATGATGCGTGCCTTACCTACTTTGCGCCGCAAACCGTCCACCGTCACTTCAACCGCCGTCGGGTGATGCGCAAAATCGTCGTATACACACACACCTTTCACCTCGCCACGCAATTCTTGGCGACGTTTTACATTGCGGAATTCACTCAATGCATCCAGCGCGTATGCCGGTTCTACCCCGGTGTGGCGCGTTGCGGCGATCGCCGCCAACGCGTTTTGGATATTGTGCATACCCATTAATTCCCATTCCACCGTACCCACGCGTTTGCCGCGCAAACTCACCGCAAACTGCGAACCATCGTCACGCAAGGGTTCGGCCGACCAACCGCTCTCTTTGTCACCGATGTATTCTACCGGCGTCCAACAACCCATCTTTTGCACCTCCGCCAAATGCGCATCGGCCTTGGGCATCACGATCAAACCGCTGTGCGGCACGATACGAAACAGGTGATGAAATTGCCGCTGGATTGCCGCCACATCGGGGAAGATGTCGGCGTGATCGAATTCGAGATTGTTTGCGATCAACGTGCGCGGATGATAGTGCACGAACTTGGAACGTTTATCAAAAAAAGCGGTGTCGTATTCGTCGGCCTCGATCACGAAAAACGGTTTTTCGCCCAGTCGCGCCGACACCGAAAAATTATTGGGTACGCCGCCGATAACAAATCCCGGTGACAGTTGCGCATATTCTAAAATCCACGCGGCCATACTGCTGGTAGTGGTCTTGCCGTGCGTACCCGCAACCGCCAATACCCAGCGGTCTCGCAATACGTGTTCGGACAGGAATTGCGGCCCGGAGGTGTAGCGCAGACCTTTGTCCAGCATATATTCAATCGCCGGATTGCCGCGCGACATCGAATTTCCGACCACAATCAGATCCGGCGCGGGTTGCAGTTGCGCCGGATCATAGCCCTCGATCAACGGTATGCCTTGCTCACGCAATTGCGTGCTCATCGGAGGATAGACGTGGGCGTCGGCACCGGTCACGCGATAGCCCAACTGACGCGCTACCAGGGCCAATCCGCCCATGAACGTGCCGCAAATACCAAGTATATGGATATGCATATTACCCCACCGGAGTTGGAATCAGAATATTGGCGATTTTATATGCCACAATGGCATATACCAAGGATATAACCGACGCCGCCATAAAAGGCACTGCGAGGGCATGACGCAGAATGTGTGCCACGATGATAATTTGCCAGATCACCAGACCCAAAGACAATAGGCTATTGATATCCAGCAATATCCCGGTTGCATCCCGCAGCGCGATATAGATCGGCAGCGCGATTAACCCTAAAACGACACCACTGACTGCCAAGGCGGTCGTCGTCTGCGTCGCGCGCTGCGGCATGTCCCTGACCCACAGCGCGGCGTAGGCAATGCCAATCAACAGACCCGTGTCCAACGCCGACACGACGGCGGCGATACCCCACGACTGAAACACCGCATTTACCGCGAGCCCCAACAAAAAATAGGCCGCAATACTCAGCGTTTGTAACGACCGCGAATAGTGTAGATCTTGAGGCGTGACCTCTAATGTACACAACCTCCAACTTAGACGAATAAAAGCACCCATCCTACACCTACGTTAGCAGTGAAAAATGGCCGAGATCAGCCAACCGTCATTAGGGAACCTCTAAAAATCCGCTGAACGGCGCATCGCGTCGTTGAAAAGCGTCGAAAAATGCTCAGATATGTCAGGCCTTTGAGGCAACGTGTAAACTGCGCTTTTTCGCCCCTTTCCGCCTAGCGCTGCATCCCCTGATCGGATTTTTAGAGGTACCCATTAATATTTTCGACCGCGCCAGATGGAGATCAGCACCCATACGCCGCCCGCCACCGCCGCCGCAAACCCCAA
>JAOUGF010000612.1 GCA_029857925.1 Gammaproteobacteria bacterium | reverse complement strand
GCTGAGCTGCATGCGCCGCTGGAGTTCCATCGGTAATTCGCGCTCAAAACTCGGAAAATCGAAGATTTGCCTTCTATCTAAGACTTCGAATTGTAAGACGGCCACCTTTTTGCGATAGCGCGCCGCGGGGTCTGCGGAACGTTCGCCTTCCTTGGGCACCTGCGTGCGTATGCGCACATGTAATATCTCATCGTCGGTCCATTCATCTATCACCTCGGTATCCTGCGCGGTGCCTGCGGCGCTCACGCGTGCGCTATCAATAATCAATACATTGGTAGAGACGACACTGGTGGCGTCGATGTGCGCGGTGGTTTGTAACATCGCTTGGCGTAACGCCTCTTTGATGGCCTTTTCCCGCGCCGCGTGGTATGCGCCGTCTACAATAATCGCCATGCCTTCGGCCTCGATACTCCGCGCGTGCGCGTGCGTGGAAAACGCCAGCGAGATCACATAAAACAGGATGACCAGAAACCACGGGGCCTTGCGCATGGGTTATTCGTCTTCGCTGAAATATAACGAGCTTTTACCGGATTTTTTTCCGCCCTCGGCTGGCGCGGCGGCGGATTTCGCCGGGGCATCGGCCTCTGGCGCGGAATTTAACGGAATGGTTTTGGCGACGGGAGACTCTGCGGCGGGCGCGGGTGCTGCGGGCTGCATCACTGGCGCGGTCGGCGCTATACTCACCGCCTGCGGCGACGGGGATTTATCCGGTGCGGCGCTTGAACTGCGCGACGATGTGGACATCGCACCGCTCATCTGGTCTGGGCAGGGTCGCAAGCCCAACGCCGCGCGTAAAAAGCCTTGATCGAGATTCAGTTCGACCACGGTCTCAAACGTGCCGTCTTCGATCGGATGTGAGGTCATGACCTTCGCACCCTTCAAGTAACTGTCTAAAAACACGCGGTACCGGTCTTTTTCCACCACCATATCACCGATGGTTGTGCCGCCCCAGATATGCATGCCATTGACGCGTTCCGCCAAATTGCGATAGGCATCGACCTGCGCGGCGCGCATCGCCATTAAGCGACGTTGCGGTTCGGGATAAAAACTCTTCGGCGGCGCGCCATAACCGGATGCGTTGACCCTGGCCTCGGCAAGTTTTTGCCCATCCAACTGGAAAAACGCTGCCATGCCCTCCGCGGTACACTCTAACGCGGTACTGGTAGGCGTCAACCCCGTCTCAGCGTGTACTGTAAAGGAAATGCCCAATCCCACCGCCAACATTGGCGGGACACAGTACTTAACGAGTGGGTATTTATAATAGGCCATGGCCTGTGCTCCGTACACAAATCGAGATACTACTAGGCTTACTGCAAAAAATTGGCCATGACAGTTTGCATTGCTGCCCAAGACCCGCCGTGTATGGTCTAAAACTTGCTGTTTATCAGAACACTATATGGCAAGAGACAGGCCCTCATGACGTTTCGACACCTCTACGGTGTGCTCTTCAGCGCAGTTTGCAGCCTTACCTGTGCAAGCCTCCCTGTGCATGCAGGAGAATTGCGCAGTTGTTATGAAACCAATGGAATTCCCTTGCCAGACAAGGCCTCCACCGCGGCCCGCGCGCTGTACATTTTTATCGACGGTACGATGCCGCTGGATAACGGCATAAAAAATAAGGTGCGACGCCTGATCTCCCATTGGGGCCGACCTGGCGATATGGTGAAATTGGCGCGCTTTTCCGCTGGGATACGCGGCAAATACCCGGAGTTATTATTTGCGGAAAGCGTGGATACGGTGCCGGACGAAACGTTTTTATATAATTTGCGACGTATCGACAAACAAACCTTGTTTGATTGTTTCGAATCTCAGAAAACCCGTTTTGTACAAATGTTGAACGACCAGCTGAATCTGGCGTTGAACGAGGTGGACAGCGAAACCCCGCGCACGGAGCTGCTATTCGCGCTGCGCGAGTTGTCGCAACAGCTGATCCTCACCGCCGACGCCCCGGTACGCAACGTATTGGTGGTTTCCGATGGCATGGAAAACAGCGCCGCGCTGTCCTTTTATCAAAAAAAGAGGATAGGCAATATCGATCCTAAACGCACAATGGCGAAGGTGCGTAAACTCGGCCTGGTTGCAAACTGGAAAAACGCGAACATCTAT
>JAOUGF010000613.1 GCA_029857925.1 Gammaproteobacteria bacterium | reverse complement strand
GCATTGTCATCGCCGACACGGCAAAAATTGCCGCCGCAGCACAATGTTACGATGGCCAGCACGCGACTAATGCCATGTGTTATAAATGGTTTATTGCAGATGCGATGGCTGTTCATAGGATAGAAATAGCAAGGGTTGTGCCTTGCTTCCATATTCAGCTTTGAAAGCCCTTGCCGATAATATGTAAGCAACCACATAACTAGGAAAGTAGGCATGAGCCAAGTGTTGGCGGGAGTCAATCAGCGTACCCGATTGGTTGGGCATAACCGATTAGAATTATTACTATTTCGCTTGGATGACACACAGCTCTACGGAATTAATGTGTTTAAAGTCCGCGAGGTGGTGATGCCATGCCCGGCATTGACACGCTATCAGGGTAGACATCCCGCGAATTTGGGTATTACACGGCTGCGTGGTACCACGATCTCAGTGATAGACCTGCAAGTGGCGTTGGGACGCCCACCTTTAAGAGAAGGCACTTCCACGGCATTGGTGGTTGCAGAGTTTAGCCGATCCGTACAGGGGTTCTTAGTCGCAAGTGTGGACCGCATCATCAATACTAATTGGGAAGATATACTGCCCGCGCCGGTCGGCATGGGCGATGCGCATTTTCTAACGGCGGTAACCAAGGTCGAAGGCGTCTTAGTTGAAATTTTAGACGTTGAAAAGGTGTTGTTCGGCGTGGCCGGTATAAAAGACACCCAAGCAAACCATCCGAATTCTCCCGAAACATCAAAAGCGAAGGACTACCACGTGTTAGTGGTGGATGACTCGGCGGTTGCGCGCAAGCAGATTGAACGCGCAATTCAGCCTACAGGTGTGGGTTACACCCTCGCCAAAGACGGCCGCGAGGCGCTAGATACCTTATTGCGTTGGGCGGCAAGTGATGCGCCGGAATTAGAACGCCTCTGCTTGATAATATCGGATGTCGAAATGCCACGCATGGACGGTTACACCTTTACCAAGGAGGTGAGAAAACATCAACGATTACAGCATCTATATGTGCTGTTGCATACCAGCCTCAGCGGTGTTTTGGATTCCGGTCTATTAGAGCAAGTGCAAGCCAATAAGTTTTTGGCTAAATATGATGGTAGTGAACTTTCAAAAGTGGTCTATGAACGCGTGGCCGCGATGTCGGCACCGATCTAGGTGGCAAAAGTAGATAAAACGGAAAGATGACGGTGGAAAACCAAATACCCCTAGAAGACTATAATCGGTTTAGAGCCTTTTTGGAGCGTTCCTGCGGTATTGTTTTGGGTGACAACAAACAATATTTGGTAACCAGTCGTTTAACACCGATTATGAGCAGTCATGGACTGCCTGATTTGCACGCATTGATGCACGCGGTGGACGCCAATGCGAAACCAGGTTTGAAGGAGCAGGTGGTGGACGCGATGACCACCAATGAAACGCAATGGTTTCGTGATATCTATCCTTATGAAACGCTAAAAACCATCATTTTTCCTGAATTTGCGAAGCTCAGCGACAGACCGTTACGGATCTGGTCGGCGGCGTGTTCATACGGGCAAGAGCCATACTCTATCAGTATGGTCATACAAGAATATTTGTTATCTCACCCCACCGCGTTTTCCCGTGGCATACAGATCGTGGCCACCGACATCTCGCCGACGGTGTTAAAGCAAGCGAAAGAAGGCGTCTATGATGCTACCTCCATGGCGCGTGGGTTATCTGAAGAACGGCGAAAAATGTTTTTCACCCCCATGGAAGGGGGTAAATGGGTGATAAATCAAGAGTTGCGTGGACGTATCAGTTTTGTAGAGCTGAATTTAATGAGCAACTACGCGCCGCTGGGGAAGTTTGACATCATTTTCTGTCGCAACGTGCTAATTTATTTTTCGGCGGATTTGAAAAAGGGTATCTTGAACCGCATGGCAGAAATCATGCACCCGAAGGCCCACCTCATCTTGGGCGGATCGGAATCGCCCACCAATTATACCGATGTATTCGAAATGGTACGCAGCCCGCATGGCGTAAATTATCGCCTGAAATCTAAACCTTAGTCACCGATCGAAAGTTCGAAAACCTCGGCAACTCCTCCCTCTACTACCGCGCTGCCGTCGGCAAGTGTTTGCCGCACTATGCCGG
>JAOUGF010000611.1 GCA_029857925.1 Gammaproteobacteria bacterium | reverse complement strand
CACGCCCTTTTGGTATGGGGATTCGCCTGTAGAAAACGATTCCCCATAATATAAGGGCTGCCAGGGTAAAACGAGATGCAGCCGCCCAGAAAGGTGCAAGTTCCGCGTAGGTAATGCGAATCGCCACAGACGCGCCACCACCGACAAGAATAAAAAGAAAAAAGGCGATCAGTACAGATCTTTCGGGTAGAGCAGTGCGTGAATGGTTTTGCATTCCTATCATGACACATCCTTTATTGAATCATCTCGTATAATGGAGTTATATCATCTAATTTATTAGATATTATAGCATGGCCTAGTAGAGACCAAAAAATATTTCTCACAATTCAACGAGTTTGAGTTTCATCGCGGCTGCTGGGTGCGCGTCAGGCCGCTATGATTATTTCTCCCCGCCTGGCTCAGTTCATCGCGACAGTCGGTGATTTCTTCGGCTCCGCGGGCAAAAGCCATTGCACCAGCGCTGCAATTGCCACTATGACCAGCACAATGCCTCCAAAGACAAGGTAAAGACCGCTCCCCCCCAAGTTATCCAATAGCGGACCGCCGATAAAACCACCGACCGCTGTGCCAAATCCAAAGACCATCGCGCCGAACATCCCTTGTGCAGCAGTACTAAGACCGGCAGGAGCGTGTTCATCGGCATAGGCCACGCCTGCCATCCACATGGCCGGAAAAGTCAGGCCGTTAAGCAGTTGGATAAATAGGACGAGATTTGGCGTACCAGAGGCAGCAAACGCCAGTAGACGCAGCCCGGTGAGAACCATCGCCAGCATGTACAGTCCATAGGGCTTGAAGCGATGGAGAAGTCGATATCCAAAAAAGAGCACTGGGATCTCAAAGATTGTTCCAAGCGTGAGCGCGAGCCCCATTATCGATTCACTCGCTCCCAACTCCTTTAAGTAAGGGAAGAGATAGGTGTTCGTGCCGGCAATTCCCAGACCGCCTGCAAAGGCCACCGCCAGGAAAAGTAGCCAACGGGGGTTTGTCACCAGCGTGCGCACGCCTTGCCCGGTCGTATCACTTGCTTTCTGCGGATTGTGGGCTAATTTCTGACTGACGATAAGCGCCATCAGCAACAGGATCGCACAGCCCCAGAACGCCATCTTCAAGCCGTACGTTTGGACGAGAACCCCAGCAAGTGGGGCTGCTATCCCGAAGCCGAACGTCCCACCCAGGCGGACACGGCCATACTGTTCTTTCTTGTCTCCCAACATGAACATGGTGGCACTGTCCACGAAGGATGTAAGTGGCGCAAAGAACGCATTGAATAAAATGGCCACCATCAAGATTGGTGCAAATGTGTTAAGGAAGGGAAATGTAAAAATGGTGATAGCCCCAGCCAGTATAACAAGGCTCATAATGAGTCTGTGTCTCCGCGTCGCATCAGCCAGGGTCGTCCAGAGGGGTGCCCCCAGAAGAGTGATGAGAGGGGTGATACCAGTCAACAGGCCGATTTGCGCGCCTGTGAATCCCACGCTTTGATAATAGAGCACCATGAAGGGCACCACAAACGCGAAGCCTGCAAAAAGCAAGGCGTTGAAGATAAATGGCCAGATTGTTCTCATCTACCTCTCCAGAGTGAGCAAGCGACTAATATTCGGCGTATAGACTGTCCAACAGAGTATCTGGGAAATTGTCAATTAATGACGTACCTGCAGATTATTATAGATCACATTCCAAAAGGGCAATGAACTTAACCTTCGAGTAATGGTGCCATATCTACGAAGCCAGCCACCAAAAGACGTTCATCAGGCCGCCCACCTAGATAAATTAGCCGAACTCGTCTTCACTCACACTTTTTGTCGTAGCAGCGCCACTCACCCCCTGCGTTCCGAAATCTGTGCGTAGCCCATTGGATAATTGATGGCCAATGCTCGGGTATAGGAAAACCCTTGATGGTTACCTGTTATTTGTTCAGCGTAACAATAGTGGTAAGTACAATTTGCGGATCGTGGGTGCGGGTGTATCTGGCGGCACGTATTGAGATGTTGGGGTAGAGGTTTTGGATGGCGTTCGAGTGGGTGTATTAGTGGGCCTAGGCGTGTTAGTAGACGTTGGGGTTGGGGTGGATGTGTTGGTCGGGGTGTTGGTGGGGGTAGGCGTGTTAGTAG
>JAOUGF010000610.1 GCA_029857925.1 Gammaproteobacteria bacterium | reverse complement strand
TTATATACGATGCGCGGATGACTCTCCAGCAGCGTTTCAAACGCCTTGGGTTCCAGCGTATACACCGTGGCCTTGCCCACCGCTTTTAGCGTGGCGGCGCGGGGCGCCAAATCCACAAACGCGCGAGTGCCTGCGCATTCTCCCTCCTTCATCGTGTATACAGGGACATCCTTACCTTGAATCCTACTCATCACCGAAAGACCGCCTGCCGTCAGTATAAACAACGTATGATCAGCGTCGCCTTCCTTCACCAATACTTCACCGTCTTTTAACTCGCGTACGCCCATCACAGTAGATAACGTCTGACATTCACCCTTTTCGAGCTCTTGACCCAACGAAGAATGAACGATGGCATCACAGGTCGGTTTTATTCCCATACCTAACTCCTTATGTCTTAAGTAAAAAGCGTTTTAAAAGTTTAGCACTGAACCGCAGAGGATTCATCCAGATTAGCCGGATGAATCAAACCCTTGTTTGTTTCTGCTAACGGTTCCTGAGGGACGGGCAATCTTCACGCCATCATTTATGGCAAGACAGACCGCCGCGTGCCGTACCACGTACGTAGTGTGACGGGTGACAACAGGAATCCGGTGCATAACGTGATAATTTGCAATGGAAACAACCGCAAGCGTCCCCCGCTTTGGAAGGTGACTCCGGATTCCAAAAAATCGGGTGCAACATCGATGTCGGCAAATGAAAGGCTGCGTGCAATCCCCGCAAGGGGCCCGGCCCATGCCCACAGCATCCCGGTATCAGAGGGATCCTCCATTCCGATGCGTGCGCGCAAATAAACGCCGTTTGCATGCAAGGCGCGTAACAAATCCTTCGCGAACCGCCAGACGCGACTGCGAAACGCGGCATTCTTGAGCATGTTGAAAAAGAGTCTCGAGCGGCGCTTACCGCCCTTACTTGCACGTTTAGGTGGCGACTTAGGACGCCTGCCGGATGCGTCCTTGGCGCCGCCCAGTGAGCGTTGGAATCGAACCAGGCCGAACCAACACTGTAGCGCGACATAACCGTCGGTGCATTCGACCCGATTAACTTCATAGCGCACCACCACGGGAGGCGCCAGCAACAAGATCAGCAACGCAAACAACCCCAACGCGACCAATAAGGGCAGCGCCATTTTATTCCGCGGCTACAGCGGCCTTCGTCTTCAGCGCGTTGCCGACGGTCTCTACGGCCTTCTCCAACACCGATGCGGTGCCGCCTTTGATCGATTCGACACGCACGCCGTCTTTATTGATGATAATCAATGCAACGGGTTTGATACCGCCACCACCGCCCGTACCACCTCCGGTGCCAGCCACCTTGTTGGGATCGGTGCCCTCGCCACCACCCGCGCCGAATCCAAACCCAAGACTGACCAACGGGATCAACGTATTGCCATCGATCGTGATAGGCTCACCGACGACGGTTTTCGTGTTGAGGATGCGTTCGAGTTCGCTTACCGTTGAAGTGAAAAGTTGTTCGACGTTTTTCATCGGCCACCTCCTGAGTGTAAACTCAAAGAAGAAACTCTGTATGAACGTTATTACCATTTTCATTTTAACGCTCAACATATAGACCCGTCAATTGAGTGACTACGGCGTTGGGCGCAAACTGAACCCTCAAACTACTGGAATTTATTTTATACAGAAAGTCTGTTTAATGACGTTGATAGAAACAAACAATGACACACCGTGCGCAACCGTTTCATCGCACGTGGCGCGACATTAATCGGTCCTAAAATTGCGCACCGATTTTGACTTTGTAGGTGTTTACTGGCGCAATATTCGCCTCTAAACCCACATTAATGAATTTCCAATCTATTTCGCCGCCAAGACTGAAAACGCCCGCCCAATCATATTCGGGTTTTAAATTTACCTTGTCTGTGGTCTCCGCCACTCGCGTGAATAATCCAGAAACGCCGACGTAAGGGGTGACAAGTCCAAAGGTCTTGGAGGCGATGAAATCCACTCCGCCCTGGTGTGCGCTTAAATCTTGAGGACCCATGAGACCAACGTATTTTGCGCGGGCCGCTAACAAAACGCCAAACGCCATTTCATCAAAAAGTCTGCTTTTAACGTCCGCACCGAGAAAACCATAGTTCGCGCCTGGGGCGGCGGTGAG
>JAOUGF010000068.1 GCA_029857925.1 Gammaproteobacteria bacterium | reverse complement strand
GTCGATAATCAACTTGTCCAAGTCGGTACGCTGATCGACGCGCGCGCTTTCAACATTGTAGGCCACGCGACGCACTGGGCTAAACGACGCATCGATCTGCAGGTGACCGATAGGACGATCCGCCTCAGGATTCTCACGCGCCGTAGACGGTTGATAGCCACGACCTTTTACAGCCTTCATCGTGATTTTCAATGCGCCGGCCTTGGTCAGGTTCGCGATCACCAGGTCTTTGTTCACGATTTCCACATCGTGATCGGTGATTATATCGCCCGCCTTCACTTGGCCTGGTCCACGTTTCTCGATGCGCAGTTCCGCTTCTTCACGGGTGTGCATCTTGATTGCGACCTGTTTCAGGTTCAGCAAGATGTCGATCACATCTTCCTGTACGCCTTCAATGGTGCTGTATTCATGCACCACGCCTTCTATTTCCGCCTCAATGATGGCGCTACCAGGCATGGAGGACAGCAATATGCGCCGCAGCGCATTGCCCAGGGTATGACCATAGCCGCGTTCCAACGGCTCCAGCACTACCTTAGCATGCGTGTCACTGATCTTTTGTACATCTACCAACCTTGGTTTCAGTAACTCGGTAACTCCAGCCAACATTCGTCAAATCCTCTATTGGTCGTCACTCGCCGATGCAAAACGGCCTCAATGTCGCGGCTCAAACGGCTCGCACAACGCCTATCGAAGCAGCCAACACTTACTTGGAGTACAACTCAACGATTAAGTGTTCGTTGATGTCTGACGGCAACTCAGCACGTTCAGGATATTGCTTGAACACGCCTTCCATCTTACTGACATCTACATTCACCCAATCGACAAACCCACGCTGTTGCGCGGCATCCAATGATGCCTTAATACGCAAATGTTCTTTCGCGGAATCGGCGATCGCCACGACGTCGTTGGGTTTAACCTGATACGACGGTATGTTCACGCGTTTACCGTTCACTCTCACCAAACTGTGACGCACAATCTGCCGAGCTTCAGAGCGAGAGGCCCCGAAACCCATGCGGAACGCGACGTTGTCCAAACGGGACTCCAGCAACTGCAGCAGACGTTCACCGGTCGAACCCTTACGGCGTGACGCCTCGGTGTAGTACAAGCGGAATTGAGCCTCGAGTATGCCGTAAATACGACGTACTTTTTGCTTTTCACGCAACTGCGTTGCATAGTCTGACAAGCGACCGCGCTTTTGGCCATGCTGACCGGGCGGAAACGGGCGTTTTTCAATCGCACACTTCTGCGTAAAGCACTTCTCGCCCTTCAGAAACAGTTTGGCGCCTTCACGACGGCACAAACGACATTTAGAACCTATATATTTCGCCAAGACACGCCTCCAAGTTTAAACACGACGTCTTTTCGGCGGACGACACCCGTTATGGGGTATCGGCGTAACGTCATTTATGTTGTTGATCTTGTATCCGACGGCGTTAAGTGCACGCACAGCGGATTCACGACCGGGACCAGGACCTTTCACTCGCACGTCGAGGTTCTTTAAACCATATTCTTTGGCGGCTTGACCGGCCTTCTCGGCGGCCACCTGCGCTGCGAATGGGGTGCTCTTACGCGAACCGCGAAAACCACTGCCACCCGAAGTCGCCCAGGAAAGCGTATTCCCTTGACGGTCAGTGATCGTCACTATCGTGTTGTTGAACGACGCCTGGATGTGGGCAATGCCGTCAACTACATTTTTCTTGGCCTTCTTACGGCCACTGCGAGCCCCCTGGGCCGCTTGCTGCGCTGCTGGTTTAGCCATTTCGGTTTAAATCCTCAACATACAAATCGATAACTTATTTCTTCACGCCACGACGTGGACCCTTACGGGTACGGGCATTGGTACGCGTGCGCTGACCACGTACGGGCAATCCGCGTCTATGACGCGAGCCGCGATAGCAGCCCAAATCAAGCAAGCGCTTGATATTCATAGATATTTCACGACGAAGGTCACCTTCGACCTTGACTTTACCAATTTCGGAACGGATGGCATCCAATTGCGCTTCGTTTAAATCCTTGACCTTGGTCACCGGGTCTATACCGGTGTTGGCGCAGATCTGCTTAGCGCGGGTGCGGCCTATGCCGAAAATGTATGTCAGCGCTACCCACGCATGTTTTTGCGTTGGAATGTTTACGCCAGCAATACGAGCCATTACTACTCTCCCAAATGTGTCTTCGCGTGAAGACAATACCAAAAACCGCAGGATTCTACAGATTTACCCGCCCGAAATCAAGCCCAGATTGAAAACAGTCTTAGCCTTGACGCTGTTTATGGCGCGCGTCATCTTTACAGATCACACGTACCACACCCTTGCGACGCACGATCTTACAATGGCGACACATGGCCTTTACAGATGCTCTTACCTTCATAAATCCTCCAACTTACGATATTACGCGTGATTAGCGCGCGCCATAACCCTTGAGGTTTGCCTTCTTCAGCAAGCCCTCATACTGGTGCGACATCAAATGCGCCTGTACCTGGGCCATGAAATCCATCACCACCACTACGATGATGAGAAGTGACGTGCCGCCGAAGTAAAACGGAACGTTCCAATACAAAATCAAAAACTCAGGCAACAAACACACGGCGGTGATGTACAGTGCACCGGCGCCGGTCAACCTTGTCATTACGCCGTCAATATACTTTGCCGTTTGATCGCCCGGACGCACACCCGGGATAAACGCCCCTGATTTCTTAAGATTATCCGCCGTTTCCTTGGGATTAAACACCAAGGCTGTATAAAAGAAACAAAAGAACACGATCGCTAACGCATAAAACGTCACATACAAGGGCTGACCAGGGGCCAATGTCGCGGCCAGATCTTTTAACCATTCCATGCCTTCACCGGTTGCGAACCAACTCGCGATGGTCGCTGGAAACAGGATGATAGAGGATGCGAATATCGAAGGAATCACGCCCGCCATATTGATCTTCAACGGCAAATGACTGCTACCACCGCCATAAATCTTGTTACCTTGCTGCCGCTTTGCATAATTTACGGTGATCCGGCGCTGACCGCGCTCCATGAACACCACCAAGGCCGTTACCGCTAACGCCAACGCCACCAGCGTTAGCACTACGACGGGGCTCAATTGTTCCGTTCGGGCAAGTTCTAGCGTGCCACCGATGGCTGCTGGCAACCCGGCGACGATACCAGCGAAAATCAACATCGAGATGCCGTTGCCGATACCCCTTTCGGTCACCTGCTCGCCCAACCACATCAAAAACATCGTGCCGGTCACCAAGGTTACAGTGGCTGTCACAATAAAACCAATACCCGGCTCTATGACCACCGGCGTATTGCCAATACGTTGCGATTCAAACGCCACTGCCACGCTCGCGGATTGGAACGTTGCCAATACGACGGTAAAATATCGCGTGTATTGCGTAATCTTGCGCCTACCTGCTTCGCCTTCCTTACGCAGTTGTTCCAACGTAGGCACTACCGTCGTCAACAACTGGACGATAATTGAGGCCGAGATATAGGGCATTACACCCAGCGCAAAGATCGAAAACCGCCCTAACGCACCCCCTGAGAACATGTTAAACATGTCCAAGATCGTGCCGCGCTGCGACTCAAACAATGCCGCCAACGCCACTGGATCAACCCCAGGTACCGGGATATGCGAACCTGTACGAAACACAATCAATGCGCCTATTAGAAACAACAGACGCCGATTGAGTTCTGAAAACTTTCCGCTACCCATAAGGCTAGCGGCCATCGCAGACCGAGATTGTGTCGCCACGTAGAGGCTTCCTAAACGTTAGTCGTTTATTCGACTTTACCACCAGCAGCCTCGATGGCCGCCTTGGCACCCTTGGTCACGCCGATACCTTTTACGGTATACGACTTGGTGACCGCGCCCGACAAAATGATCTTGGCGCTGGTGATATCCTTGGTAATCAGGTTTGCTTGTTTCAAGGTGTCCAGATCCACCGTTACATCGGCGAGTTTGGCCAACTCAGATAAACGAACTTCAGCAAACAGACGTGCATTCGGGGCTTTAAAGCCGACTTTGGGCAAACGGCGTTGCATAGGCATTTGACCGCCCTCGAAACCCGCCTTCACTTTACCCTTACCGGTACGTGCGAACTGGCCCTTGTGACCGCGACCGCCGGTCTTACCCAGCCCGGAACCGATACCACGCCCGAGGCGGCGACGTTCGGTCTTCGCGCCCTCTGCGGGCTTCAATGTGTTTAAGCGCATGTCAGGCTTCCTCGACTTTCAACATATAAGAGATCTTGTTGACCATACCGCGATTTTCGGGGGTGTTCAACACTTCAACGGTATGATGCATGCGACGCAATCCCAGGCCTTTTACAGTGGCACGGTGGACGGGCAGGCAACCAAACGGACTTTTGATCAACGTGACGCGCAATTTGTTCGCAGCCATGGCTTTATTCCAATATATCTTTGACAGACTTACCGCGCTTTGCGGCAATTTCATCGGGCGAGGTCATCTCGCTCAAACCCATAATCGTGGCACGCACGACGTTCAGCGGGTTGTTCGTACCTATGCATTTCGACAACACGTCGCGCACACCCACCACTTCGAACACCGCACGCGCGGCGCCACCCGCGATAATGCCCGTACCTTCGGAGGCCGGTTGCATGTAGACCGTAGCAGCGCCATGTTTGCCTTTTAACGCATACTGCAAGGTGCCTTCGCGCAACGCGATCTTTACCATGCGGCGACGCGCTTGTTCCATCGCCTTTTGTATGGCGGCGGGGACTTCGCGTGCCTTGCCGGTACCAAAACCGACACGCCCTTTACCATCACCGACCACGGTGAGGGCTGCAAAACCAAACTGACGACCACCCTTAACCACCTTGGCCACACGACGCACAGCTACAAGCTTTTCTTGTAACTCATCGCCACCACTATTCGCGGGAATTTCGTAGTTGCTCATACGCTGCCTTTAAAACTCTAAACCGTTAGCGCGCGCGGCATCGGCCAGCGCTTTAACGCGTCCATGGTATTTGAACCCGGAACGGTCAAACGCCACCTTTGTAATGCCCTTAGCCTTTGCCTTTTCTGCAACGGCCTTACCCACTGCCGCCGCCGCCGCCGCATTGCCGGTACCTTTCAACGCTTCACGAACAGCGCCTTCTACCGTAGAGGCTGCAGCGATTACTTCGCTACCATTCGGTGCAATGATCTGCGCATACATGTGCTGCGGAGTACGGTTGATGCACAGGCGATAAACGCCCAGTTCGCGAATCTTCGCGCGGCCGCGCGTTGCGCGGCGTATACGTGATAATTTTTTGTCCATGACGCTACCCTACTTCTTCTTCGCTTCTTTGAGACTAATCTGCTCATCGGCATACCGTATGCCCTTACCCTTATAGGGTTCCGGGGGACGATAACCATTGCGCAAATTGGCCGCCACTTGACCCACCAGTTGGCGATCCAAGCCCTTCACGATAATATCGGTTTGGCTAGGCGTTTCAACGGTGATGCCTTCCGGTACTTTATAAGAGACCGGATGCGAAAAGCCCAACGTAAGGTTCAATACTTTCCCTTGCGCTTGAGCGCGATAACCCACGCCAACCAACTGGAGTTTACGTTCGAAACCCTTGGTTACGCCGGTCACCATATTGTTCAATATAGCGCGCGTGGTCCCGGACTGCGCGTTAGCGCTAATTCCGGTATTACGCGGACTAAATTCCAACTGTTTGTCTGCTTTCTTAATTTCCACCTCGGGGTGTACATTGAAGTTCAAAGTGCCCTTAGGCCCTTTAACCACAACTGCCTGCCCGGTGATGGTGACATCAACGCCTTGCGGTAATATCACTGGATTTTTAGCTACACGTGACATGGCTCACCTCTTTACGCGACGTAGCAGAGCACTTCGCCACCGACACCGGCTTTACGCGCGGCGCGATCACTCATGATGCCCTGAGAGGTGGAAATTAAGGCCACACCCAACCCGCCCAAAATCTTGGGTAGGTCTGTTTTGCCGCGATAAATGCGGATACCGGGGCGGCTCACTCGTTTGACCATATTGATAACCGGTTTGCCGGCATAATACTTCAAACGCACTGTAATGGTCGATTTAGCACCGTCAGTCTGCATGCTAACATCGCCCACATAACCTTCATCTTTAAGCACATTGGCAAGCGCCAACTTTAGCTTAGAACCCGGGATCGAAACCTCGGCTTTGCCCACCATTTGGGCATTGCGGATGCGTGTCAGCATGTCCGCAACTGGATCTGTCATCGCCACAGTGATATCCCCTAATTGTTACCAACTTGCCTTAACTAAACCCGGAATATCACCGCGCATGGCGGCTTCCCGAAGTTTGTTACGACCCAAACCAAATTTACGATAGTAACCATGCGTACGGCCGGTCAAACCACAACGGTTGTGTACACGGGTCGCACTGGCATCACGCGGCATGCTGTGAAAGCGTACGCGTGCCTGCTCGCGGGCCTCGTCGGACAACGAAGCATCAAACATCGCCTTTTTCAGTTCTGCGCGCTTTGATGCTAAACGCGCTACTAAACGCTTGCGCTTTTCTTCGCGTTCCTTCATCGATTTCTTAGCCATACCCGCCTCTTACCTAAACGGAAAATTGAAAGCCGCCAACAGCGCGCGACCTTCTTCATCGGTCGTCGCGGTGGTGGTGATTGTGATATCCAAACCACGCAGGGCATCGATCTTGTCGAAATCGATTTCCGGAAACACGATTTGTTCCTTCAAACCCATACTGTAATTTCCGCGACCGTCAAACGCCCGTGCACTCATACCACGGAAATCGCGTATACGCGGGATCACGACATTGATCAAGCGATCCAAAAATTCATACATACGATCGCGACGCAACGTGACTTTACAGCCGATAGGCCACCCTTCACGCACTTTAAACGTTGCGATGGATTTGCGAGCCTTAGTCACCAACGGCTTTTGGCCGGCGATTTTAGTGAGGTCGCCCACCGCAAAATCCAACACCTTCTTGTCGCCTACCGCTTCACCAACACCCATGTTCACAGTGATTTTGGTGATACGCGGCACCGCCATTGAGCTCGAGTACTTGTACTGAGCCATCAATTTGGGCACCACTTGCTCTTTATAAGTTTGCTCTAAACGCGCCATGTCAACACCCGCCTACACATCTACAACTTCGCTATTGGACTTGAAAAACCGTACTTTGCGGCCATCTTCCAATACGCGAAAACCAACGCGATCACCCTTACTGGTTGCGGGATTGAAAAGTGCGATGTTGGAGATATCCAACGATGCCTCTTTTTCAATGATGCCGCCGGGGACATTCGCCTGTGGATTGGGGCGGGTATGACGCTTGACCATATTCACGCCTTCCACAAACACGCGCCCATTTGGGGTCACACGCAGCACTTGGCCGCGCTTACCTTTATCCTTACCTGTGATGACAATAACATCATCGCCTTTACGTATCTTGTTCATAGCCGTATCTCGGTTACACTTACAATACTTCAGGGGCCAGCGAAATAATCTTCATAAAGTTCTCGTTACGCAATTCGCGCGTGACGGGCCCGAAGATACGCGTGCCTATGGGTTGCAGCTGGTTGTTTAACAACACGGCCGCATTACTATCAAAGCGTATGACCGAACCATCGGCCCGACGTACGCCTTTGCGGGTGCGCACAACTACTGCGTTCAGCACCTCACCCTTTTTTACTTTGCCACGTGGGATGGCTTCTTTGACGCTGACTTTGATAACGTCACCGACACCGGCATAACGCCGTTTGGAGCCACCCATCACCTTGATGCACATGACACGACGGGCGCCGCTATTATCCGCGACATCCAATACGGTTTGCATCTGTATCATATCGCTACTCCAACCTTTATATATGTTTACCTAAGGGGCCCACGCTATGGGCCTAGCACTCAGGCAACGCCCTTCTTGGGGGTGCGGATTTTAACACAGTTCCACATCTTTTACACCCTACAACTCAGCCCTACGCGGGATTGACTAGTCAACCAACGCGCGTTCAACAACCTTAACCAAGCGCCAGGCCACGGTCTTGGCAATCGGCCGACACTCTTCGATCTGCACGGTATCGCCTTCGCCACACTCATTGTTGGCATCATGCGCATGCAACTTGGTCGTACGCGTCACATATTTGCCATACGTCGGGTGTTTAACGCGGCGTTCGATCACAACGGTGACGGTCTTATCCATCTTGTTGCTGACCACGCGCCCAACCAAAGTCCGCTTCATTTTCGCCTGTTCGCCCATCACCTTACCCATTCGCCTTCTCGGTCAATACGGTCTTGATGCGCGCGATGGAACGGCGCACATCTTTGATCTGATGCGTACGCGACAATTGGCCGGTGGCCTTTTGCATACGCATATTAAATTGCTCGCGCAATAACGCCTGCAATTCTTTATTGAGGTCGTCCGCGCTCTTCTGACGAAGTTCCTGCGTGTTCATTACATCACCGTCCGCGTCACAAAGGTGGTTAACAACGGCAGTTTGGCCGCCGCCAATTTAAAGGCCTCGCGAGCGGTCGCCTCGTCAATACCTTCCATTTCATACAATACTGCGCCGGGTTGAATCTCAGCCACCCAGTATTCAACATTACCTTTACCGCTACCCATACGTACTTCTAGGGGTTTTTGCGTAATCGGCTTGTCAGGAAATACGCGTATCCACAATTTACCACCGCGCTTTACATAACGGGTAATGACTCGACGCGCCGCCTCAATCTGGCGTGAGG
>JAOUGF010000067.1 GCA_029857925.1 Gammaproteobacteria bacterium | reverse complement strand
AGATAGGCATCGACGTGTTGCCGCTGCGGCGCCGTCAACGACGCGTACCAACCCAACGTCGTGTTGTTGTCGTGGGTACCGGTATAAACGACTGCCGAGCGCCGATGATTGTGCGGCAAATACGGGTTTTCGGGCCCACCGTCGAATGCGAACTGCATCACCAACATGCCCGGCAGGCCAAAGCGGTCACGTAGCGCGTTCACTTCCGCAGTGATGATGCCGAGATCCTCGGCGACCAATGGCAATGCACCAAAACGCTGCTGCAACTGTTCAAAAAAAGCAACGCCCGGGACTGCCATCCAATGGCCATTGATCGCGGTTTGATCGTGGGCGGGAATCTCCCAACACGCCTCGAACCCGCGAAAGTGATCGATGCGCAATAAATCGAAACGGGCCAGCTCCGTACCCAACCGTGCAAGCCACCAGCTGAATTTATCTTGCTGTAGACGTTCCCAATCGTACAACGGATTACCCCAGCGTTGCCCCGTTGCAGAAAAGTAGTCCGGTGGGACACCGGCCACCATCCGCGGTTGTCCTAGTGCATCAAGTTTGAAGTACGCGCGATGCGCCCACACGTCAGCGCTGTCGTGCGACACAAACAACGGCACATCGCCAAACAAACGAATATCGTGCGTGTGTGCGTAGTGACGCAATGCGTCAAATTGTTGCGCCAACAAAAATTGTTCAAAGCGTATCAGCATCAACGTCTCGCCGTGCGTTTCGTGCACAGTATCCAAGGTGCGCGGTTCGCGATCGCGCAATTCGGGTGGCCATTCCCACCACGGGCGGCCCGCGTGCACATCGCGTAGCGTACGAAATAACGCATAGTCTTCCAACCACCCCGCCGCGTGCATACAATACGTTTCAAAGTGTGCACGCGTCGCGGCTGCCTTGGGGTGCAATAGATGCGCATGCAGCGCGCGTAGCCGATCAAACGGACGCTGAACGTCCGTGGATACCCTAGGCCAACCGTCTTGCGTGAGTCGCGCCTGTGACAGCCAACGCGGGTCTAGCGCATGCACCGATTGACAGTCATACGGTGAACCGTGCGCGTGGGTGGGGCCCAGCGGTAACATCTGCCACACACTGGTCGAAGTCGCAGCGAGAAAATCGATAAAACGATAGGCATCCGGCCCTAAATCCCCGCCCGGTAATGAGCTCGGATGCAACAAGATTCCCGCACGCCGACGATCGAATGTCGGGAGTCGGTTCATGGAGGCTGCCCACTGCGCATCGTGCCGCCCGCCGCAGGATTGCCACCGCCGTGGGTGAAACTGTGGGTCAGATATTCAGGTGGCTCGACATGCAGCATTTGGTAAAGATTGGACAGGTGTTTGCGGAATAGGCGTTCGAAATCGCGCACTGCTGCCGCAGGATTGTAATCGCCAAACCACCAAAACCAGTCCGAGCCTTCACATACCGCCAGTTGACGTTCAGCGGCGGCACGTTGCGTTGGCGGCAACGTAGGGGCCACCCGATCGAAGACTCGTTTGGCGTCGTGCAACATATCCCAGCCGCGATTTTTATCGGTATGGCCTATCCAAGTGGACAATGTTCCATAGACCCACGAACCCGCAATCAACGTGTGTAGCGGTGCGGCCTCGTGTGTTTTCAGATAATCGGCAAACGTGCTTAACAGGAGCTTCGGGTGGTCATTCAGGCGCATATACAAAGCACTGAGAAAATAATAACCGTTTTCCGGGTAATATTCCCACGCGTTCTCGCCATCCAATATGATGGAAACGACGCGCTCCGACGGGGCGTCACAGGTGTCCGCGATGTGCTCCAAACGGTGAACGAGATTGGCGACGGCATCATCGGCGTGCCAAGTCGCGTAGGTGAACCCAATCAAATCAGACAATTCGTCGTCACGAAAAAAACAAGCGCAGTGCTGGCCATCCAATCGATACGGGCGATATAACCAGTCGGCTTTCGGCGCGTGGGTATCGATGCCGTTCGCGCGTAGACTGTTAGCCAACACACTTTCACCGCTGGCGGCCCATTGTATCTTCGCGTCGCCGAGCAGTTTCAAGGTCGCCGCGCTGACACTGCCCTCTGACGGCCAGCACCCGTGGGGTCGGCGCCCGAATGTCGCGTCGAAATGAGCGATACCCTGCTGGATATGCCATTCCGCGCGCTCAGCGCCCCCGGGGTAGTTTTCCGTTTGCGGCAGCGCCATGTCGGGTTGTGCGTCACGTGCCGCGCGATACTCATACAACAACGGTAAAATCGGGTGTGCATACGGTGTGAACGATAATTCTATCTGCCCCTGGGCCGCGAGGTGGCCATAGCGCGTCGCCACGCCGCTAACCAACTGCCCGATCAACGCAAGTAATTCCCGCCGCTCGTGTATGCTGAAATGTGCGGCCTTTTCCATCCAATGTTGCACGCGTGGATCGCTACGTCGTACGGTCTCCCCCAACCAAGCGAGGTGGTACCACATCAACAAATCGCCAAGAAACGCGTCGCTCAAATAACCCAACATGTGGGTTGATTGTTGCGCCGCGCGCGCCAGCGCCGCCAAGCGCGCGAACGCAGGAAACCGTTCGATGACGCGTTGTTCATTCGCACGCAAACAGGCGTCTATCAAACTCAATCGGGCATGCGGTTCAGAGGGCAACACAGCATTGCCCAATGCCGCGAGCAACGGGTCGCGCAAGGCTTGGCCGTCATTCAAAAAACCGTCGATTTGCTCTGCATAATCGGTGAGCTGCTCGAAAAGGATCGGTACTGTATTGATTACCGCGCGCGCGCCTGGCGTGGCCTCAAGATGCGCGGCCATATCGACATAGTCTTTGATTGCGTGGAGATATGTCCAGGGTTGCGCATACTGCCCGCTGATTAAGTCGCGGTATTGCGGTTGGTGCATATGCCAGCAAAGTACTACATTCAACCGTCGGCGAGTGTCACTCATGTTAATTGGCCTACCTCGCGTTTATCGAACATGGTGCAGTTCCTGGCCGAGCATTTCCGGCGTGATGACGACGACCCCATCGGGCGATACATCGAATCGTTTACGATCGGCGTCGAGATCTTCTCCGGCCACCGTGCCATCGGGAATCTTACAGCCTTTATCAACAATCACCTTACGCAACCGGCAGCGCTCGCCGATGGTGGCGTTGGGTAAAATAACCGAATCTTCGACCTGACTAAACGACTCGACGCGAACATTCGAAAATAACAGTGAACGCCGCACCGCCGCACCGGAGATGATGCAACCGCCGGATACCATCGAATCGATCGCAAGCCCGCGCCTGCCTTCATCGTTGAACACAAACTTGGCGGGCGGCAACTGTTCTTGGTAGGTCCAAATGGGCCACTCTTGGTCGTATAAATTCAATTCGGGTGTAACGCCGATCAATTCCATATTGGCACGCCAGTACGCGTCTATCGTGCCTACATCGCGCCAATAGGCACGCATATTGGTTTGCGGATCTCGAAACGGATAGGCGACCACGCGGTATTTGCCTATCGTCGATGGGATGATATCCTTGCCGAAATCGTGCGACGAACGAGGTGTATCGGCATCCCTGATCAACAACTCATACAATAGCGACGTGTTAAAAATATAAATACCCATACTCGCCAACGCGAGTTCGGGCTCGCCCGGCATGTGTTCAGGGTTTGCGGGTTTTTCGATGAATTTCGTAATACGATGATCCTGGTCGATACTCATCACGCCAAACGCCGAGGCCTCGGCCAACGGAACCTCTATACACCCTACGGTAAGGTCGGCGCCGCTGCTGACGTGGCTTGCGATCATCGGGCCATAGTCCATTTTATAGATGTGGTCGCCCGCCAACAAAAGGACGTAGCGCGGATTATGGTTACGGATAATATCGATATTTTGGAACACCGCGTTTGCGGTGCCGGTGTACCAAGACGTTTCATCGATACGTTGCTGTGCGGGCAAAAGCTCTATAAACTCACCCAGCTCACCACGCAGAAACCCCCAGCCTTTTTGCACGTGCAAGTTTAACGAATGCGACTTGTATTGCGTCAACACACCCACGCGACGGATACCGGAGTTCATGCAATTGGACAGCGGAAAATCGATAATCCGAAATTTCCCCCCAAACGGAACTGAGGGCTTTGATCGCCACGTCGTGAGTTGTTTTAGGCGACTGCCGCGGCCACCGGCCAAGATCAATGCCAAGGTACCACGTGTCAGACGACTGACAAAACGTTCATTTTGCGGGCGTTCCATGCGACCCTCCTAAAAGGTTGCTACAAATTTCTAGCCTAACGCATGTCAGACCAAATCAAGGAAACGCCGCCTTCCATGCGGTGTGCTCATATCAGGTCGGCGATTCCATTATAGGCACAATGCGTGTCAAAAGGTAAATGGGAATACAAACGTCACACATCAAATATTTCTATAGAACTTTGCGTGATCCAAATCGGTGCGAACTGTCGCTTAATTTGCGTTGAACGCAGTGTCCTCCTCAAATATAACTAAACGATTCATTTATATGTGCACACATCACCTAGGGGCACACTCGGGTATACCCGTCTCCTTATTAGGATCGCACGTGATTCTGGTGGTGTACCACAGGTTAGATGATTTTTTGGAGCGCCGGACATTGAATTGCGTTACCCCAAAAACCCAATCATCTCGCACAAGCCCGACGGAAACGCAGGGGTTTTTAGTGAAAAATGTGAAAAATTCGCTTTCGTCACTTAGGGATGCGACAACTTATCAAGCGGATCCGTGCCCGCCGTCACCTCATCGCCATCGGAGAACGTATCGCCGTCCGTGTCGGCTGCGTACGCATCCGTTCCGTAGTAGACGAATTCCTCCGCATCGGTCAGACCATCGCCATCGGTGTCGGTGGTGCTCGTCGAGAAATAACGCAGCGCGATTTCTCCCGTCGTCGCGGACTCGCTCCATACGCGCCACAACGCAAATGCATTGCCGTTTTGATCGAGATCCAAACGTGGTGCGTCGATCACGGTATTCGTCGCGGGCGTTGCGATCACATTGTCGGGTTGCCACCCTTGCGCCGCCAGATAGCGCGCCAAATGTATTTCACCGCCCTGGCCCCACAGCGCCATTGCGTTGCCATAGCCATCGATGCGCAAACGCGGTTCGCCGGGTATGGCGCTATTTTGCTCGATCAACGTCGGTGTCAACCAATGCCCCCAATCCTCGATGTATTGATTCGACCATAAATCGGTACCCTGTTTCCAAACGGCGAGTACATTGTTGCGCTGATCGATAACGATATGCGGTGTTTGCGCGACAGTGTTGCGATTATCCACGACGTCGCGCGAACCAGTCGAATCGATGGCGTCGACTTTATACGCAAACCGGTAGCTGACGATATCGGCGCCTTTGGCCCACACCACCGTCGCTTTGCCTTGATTGCCTATGATGTTGCGCCTATCCAGCACGACACGCGCATCGAAATTGTTACTGGTCGCCGCATCAGACAAACGTACCGCCGGAATCAATTGATCGTAATCACCGACCTTTTTCAGCACGCGCGCCCATACACTACCACCGACATTCCAAATCAATACCGCGTGACCTTGGTTATCCAATGCGAGTTGATGTTCGCCGCCGTGCGGTGAGTTAATCGTCTTCGTCGTTTGCCAACCGGTCGTGGTTTCAAATCGCTTGGTAAATACTCCACTGGTCGCATCGTTACTGACGACGTGCCACATCAAAACTACCGTTAAGCTATCATTAGTGGCCGCCAACGGCGTCGGTGGCGAATTAATATCTTTTCCGGCATTTTCTGCGATCAATTGCGGGTCGTGCCAGCGTTGTTCGCCGTTGAAGCGATTCGCATAAATCTGCCAACGCGTGTTCGCGGCGTCCCAATGATCCCACACCAATATCGTTTCACCGTAAATATTGGTCGCAAGCTGCGGTTGTCCGTTGACCGCCGCGCCAAGGTCCACCGTGTTACCCCAGCCACCGGTCGCATCGAAATCACGCGCCATGATTCGATTATCCTGTCGCCACGCGATGACTGCGTTGCCACCCGCTGTCATTTCGACACGCGGCGCGCCCAAACTACTCGTTGGCGTCGTTGTATTCACTGCTTTAGCTGGCAATAACGTGCCTGACGGATGCGTGTATTGGGTGTACAAGAACTCCGCGTAGATCGTTTTATTTTTATCCATCGTGATGGTTGCCGGATTTTGGTTGCCGGTCAGATCGCCACGCCATTGGTAAAATGAATAGTCGGAAGACCCAGACAAAACGGAAACGGTGACACTACTGTTTGGCGTATACCAAGGCCCAACTGGGCTTATAGAGACTTGTCCTACGCCTCCCGGCACGCCGGAAACTGTCAATTGCATAAAATTCGACACCTTAGGATCCGTATGCGATTGAAAAATTTCGTAGCCATCACCTAAGCCGTCGCCATCCGAATCGGCAAGCTGTGGATTGGTACCTAAAAAGGATTCCGCGCCATCCATCAATCCATCGCGATCACCGTCATTCAGTCCAGGGAAATAAAATACGGTTTGCGTTTCCCACGGATGAGGTTCGATGAATGGTCCGGGAGTAGGGATCGAACCGGGAGGCGTGTCGGGGCCAGGATTCCAATTTTCCCGATTGACCCGCATCGCATATCGATTCGCGCCCACTTGCAAAGGAAAGCAAACCTCGCGCGATTGCACCCCGCTTTCCGTCTCGAAAATTTTGCGCGGCAACGCCACGCTATTGAGAAGGGGATCGACATAGAACACGCTACCACTCGAGCTTCCCGGTCTATAGCCCAAAGATACTCTTGGACACCACTGCCCGTTCTCGACAGTGGCATTCGGATCACCGGGACGTTCATTATAAAACCGATCCTCCGAAACAAAGTACTCCGCGTTGAGGCGGCCGATGTGCGGCCCGACATAGTAGGAGGTCACGTCGACCGGTCGACTGCCTAAAAACGAACCCTGCATTCGCACTGCACCGTTGCGCCCGGTTTTTCCAAACGCGGTGGATACCAGCCCCATTTCATCGCCGTCAGAGATAAATCCACTGGCGCCGGGTAACCCACCCCGAGTGGTAATCACACCCTTGTTGTCTAGCCCTTTCGCAATAATAACAATTTGCGCGCCGCGGCCACCACCGCCCCCACCACCGGGTGCCGCTTGGTATTCGCCACCACGACCCCCTGCTCCGCCATAGCCACCCCGACCGTTGATCATTCCACCGGGAAGAATTTTGAGCATACCACCGACCACCAGTTGAAGATTCGGTGCACCACCCCCACCAGCGCCACCGCCACCGCCCGATTCATCCCCTTCCGGCCAAGCGATGGTCATCGCACCGGCGCCACCCCCACCCGCACCACCACGCGGAAAATCAAATTCGGCCAAGTCCGGTCTCGGGTCGTAAGATGCACCGACGCTCCCTCCCCCGCGCCCCACCGAAGCCATCATTTCTTTGTCGTTGTTGAGCAACTTCACCGACTCGTCGATCAAGCCGTAAGCCGCTTCCGCAGCACCAATCCAATCACCGGTCGCAAAAGAAACAACTGCTCTCGCACCTTCGAACGCAACGGTCACCGCGCTTGCGGCTTCCCATTCTTTTCCGCCAGCACCTCCAACAGCACCACTCCGCGCGATCGGTCCTGGATCTCCATGGTAGACCGTAATCTCCGATACCATAAAAATTTCAGCCTGAGGACAAAAATCTGGAAATAGCGGGCATAGCGCCCTACGAATTGCATCGTTATGCGCCTGTACGAGCACCGGGGCGTTGGTAGTATAAGGCGCCCCTCGGCCACCACTGCCCGCGTTGTATTGGCCGCCCCCCGCTGCCGCGCCATAACCGCCGGCCTCAAAGTCATTGTCACCGTAACCGCCCGGGCTCCCGCTTTTGCCATTGGTATCGAACGAGCCCTCAATCGTCATATCGCCCGTCACCCAAAATTGCTGGGGTTCGCGGTCGTCGATCGTTCTTGCGAGATCTTGCACCTGTACTGCGCCGCCCGCGAGTATATCTACACGCGAAAAACGATATATCTTATGTCGATCCCGTAACATCAATACCCGTTTGGGTCCCGCCGACAATTGATACACTACCTCCTCAACCCCGGCAGGTAGCGGGGAACTCGCGCTATCACGACCCACCACCAACTCGTTCAAACATTCGACGCGGAATGGGATATTTAGAGTCGCGGAGTTGGACGTGGCGGGGTAATCAATCACCATCGTCCCATCGAGTAACCGCCCTTCATCGCACCCCGGAATAACCGGTATCTTCAGGGTGGTCGCCAGTTGCCAACCGTCTGCGCTGAACTGGCTTCTGGGGCCGATGCTGATCAGCGCCGAAGTTTTAAAGACCGGATCGTCAAAGGACGCACGCACACGCAACCCGGCACTAAAGGGACCCAGATTCGTGGAACTCGCCGATTTTCGATTGATTAACACCGGATGCGTCATACCTTCTAGCAATCCAGTGCGTAGGAGTGCATCCCGATAATCGTTGAATGTACTGCTCTGTGACGCAAAGTGCTGGGCGCGGGACAACACGGGGGGTTGCGTAGCCGCCTGCACACGGATCGCCGCGTAAACACTGAAGTGATCGATCGCCCCCGTTGCGCGCAACCCCGACACATCGACGATCGCCGTTTTTCCGGAATCCACGAATACGCCACCGGGACTGGTGCGAACAAACAGATTTAGAACGGTACCGGGTTCCTCCCAGTTGCTTAGATCGAAGGATATTGCGACCGGATTGGCGAACATCAAACC
>JAOUGF010000609.1 GCA_029857925.1 Gammaproteobacteria bacterium | reverse complement strand
TGCGATACGCGAAGGCGGTCGTACGGTAGGTGCAGGTGTTGTAGCAAAGGTAGTCGAGTAAGGTGCTTTAATACGTAATACGGGGCGGCAGGGCGCCGCCCCAACCCGGTATACATATGCCGGTAGTGCGGTGTCGAAGTAAGATGCCGTGAGCGGACCGAGGAAGGTCCAGGTTTAGGCCAGTAGCTCAATTGGCAGAGCGGCGGTCTCCAAAACCGCAGGTTGGGGGTTCGATTCCCTCCTGGCCTGCCATTATTCTGGATTTAGGTATATATGGCAGATACAATCAAACTCGTGACATCGCTGGTGCTGTTGGCAGTGGCGATGGTCGCGTTTTATTATTTTGCGCAATATTCGATCTACATTCGCGTAACGGCGTTACTGCTGGTCGCGGGTGGTGCGGTGGCGTTGGCATCGCAAACGATAAAAGGCCGTGCGGTATGGGCCTATATCGGTGATTCGCGCACTGAAGTTCGCAAGGTCGTGTGGCCGACGCGTCAAGAGACCGTGCAGACAACGATGATCGTCATGGTCATGGTTATCGTCGCGGGGTTTTTTCTGTGGCTGCTGGACATGGCGCTGGCCGCGGGCGTGAAATGGCTCACCGGGCAGGGGATATAGGCAATGTCGTTACGCTGGTACGTCGTGCATACCTATTCGGGCTTTGAGAACCAAGTGAAGCGTTCGTTGGAAGATCGTATCGTCCATAGCCCGCTGAAGGATAAGTTCGGCCAAGTGTTGGTGCCTACCGAAGAAGTGGTAGAAATGCGCGAAGGCCAAAAACGTAAGAGCGACCGCAAATTTTTCCCCGGCTACGTGCTGGTACAGATGGAAATGAACGAAGACACCTGGCACTTGATTAAGAGTGCCCCTAAGGTGATGGGTTTCATCGGTGGTACCGCCGACAAGCCCGCGCCAATCTCTGATCGCGAGGCGGATACTATCCTGCATCGTGTGCAAGAAGGGGTTAATAAACCGCGTCCCAAGGTGTTGTTCGAGCCGGGTGAGGTGGTGCGTATTATTGACGGCCCCTTCAACGACTTCAATGGTGTGGTCGAGGAAGTCGATTATGAAAAGAGCCGTTTGCGTGTGTCCGTATTGATATTCGGGCGCTCTACACCGGTGGATTTGGAATTCAGTCAGGTCGGTAAGGCCTAACGAATCGCTGTGCGCCCTCTGGGGCGTGCGGTGCGTATTGTTATTTTTTGGGGAGCCTCACGGCGTTTGCACCCGCAGGAGTGAATCATGGCTAAAAAGATTGAAGCCTATATCAAGTTGCAAGTAAAGGCCGGGCAGGCCAACCCTAGCCCGCCAGTCGGTACCGCGCTGGGCCCACGCGGCGTCAATATCATGGAATTCTGTAAGCAGTTTAATGCGCAGACCCAAGGTAAATATGAACTCGGCATTCCGTTACCGGTCGTCATTACAGTATATAGCGACCGTAGCTTTACCTTCATCCTTAAAACCCCCCCGGCCTCCGTGCTGATTAAAAAGGCGGCGGGGTTGCAAAGCGGCAGCAAGACGCCTGGCCGCGAGAAGGTGGGTAAGATCACCCGCGCCCAGGCTCAGCAGATTGCGCAGGCCAAGATGCCGGATTTGACGGCAGCGAATATGGATGCCGCCGTGCGTACGATCGCCGGTAGCGCGCGCAGTATGGGCATTGAGGTAGTGGGGTAAGCGAACATGGCAAAATTATCGAAACGCGAAAAGGCGATACGCGCGAAATTAACGCCGGGCAAAAACTACGCATTGGATGAGGCGGTGGCCCTGCTGAAAGGCATGCCGATGGCCAAGTTTAATGAATCCGTGGACGTCGCGGTCAATTTAGGGGTAGATCCGCGCAAATCCGATCAAGTTGTGCGTGGTTCGTCGGTATTACCCCACGGCACCGGCAAGTCCGTGCGTGTCGCGGTGTTTACTGCTGGCAAAAACGCCGAGGCTGCGAAGGCTGCAGGTGCTGACATCGTCGGCATGGAAGACCTGGCCGAGCAAGTGAAGGCCGGTGTGATGGATTTTGATGTGGTGATCGCCAGCCCGGATGCGATGCGCGTCGTTGGGCAATTGGGTCAAGTGTTAGGGCCACGCGGCCTGATGCCTAACCCCAAGGTGGGAACCGTT
>JAOUGF010000608.1 GCA_029857925.1 Gammaproteobacteria bacterium | reverse complement strand
TACTCGCCGGATTAATGACTGTCCTGTTATTAGGTGTAGCCTTCGCAAGCATCTCCAACGGCCTTGCAATCATGCTACAACGCGAAGAACCTTTGGTTATGATAGGTAATTTAATGACGTTGCCGCTGATGTTTTTTTCTACTGCGATGGTGCCTCAGCAATTTATGCCGAGTTGGCTGCACTATGCAACGCTAGTGAACCCCGTAGAATATGGTGTGCAGGCGGCACGGGCGGCCACACAAGCGATGCCGGATGTCGCGACTTTTTGGCCTGCCGCCGGAGTTACGACTGTTTTTGCCGTCGCGACTACCGCCTGGGCGGTTAACGCTTTTAGAGCTTTGCGGGATTGACATAGTTCCAAAACGAATGGACGATGGCGAACTATCAGAATTGCATTTGCGTGCCTATCGTCATAGTAAATTTAGAAAACCCTCCCAAACCTGTACTTTGCAGATTCTCAGCCAGCGGTTTAACACCGCTGGCGACTTGAGAATTTATCGCCATGTTTGAACGCATTTTTTGCCAATCAAAAGATCCATATAGACTGACATTTTTTTGCATAATCATTGAGAATCCCAAATTTAAACCAAATGCTAAGTTTTGCCGCCGCTTTTCACCGTCAATGCTATCGACATTAATATAATTGGTATAGCCTACATTGCCACCAATGGCGCCACGCAAACCAGGCCGCAACATTCTATTTAAACCGAGCGACATTACATGACTGTCATACTCAAAGTCGCGCGAATCAAAAGTTTTCACTGTCGTCAGATTACCCTGTGTGCGACGACCCGAAAAAACATCGACAGTTGAGTCATCAAAAGTCGTGAATTTTACCGTGTGTTGTTTGTTTCGACTGGTTGCAACGGAATAGGATATTGACCCGGATACACCGCCCGCCAAGGTCTGTGCCGCGCTGACCCCGAAACTCGGGGTGACGGATAACAAAGGTTGGTTTTCACTCGATTCGGCATCTCGTACACTAAAGAATAAATCTACCGCTGTAGGCTGAAGATCATGCTCCATTCCCTCAGGTGCAAGTCCCAGGAGCGCCGGCAAGAATATTCGGCGTGAATTTCGCACAGAAATACTGCCCGAATTCGAAGTTGATTTTCCATTTTCAATATCTACAATCTTATCGCTGCCATAATTAAAACTCCAACTGCGATCTACACCGCCTTTTATCATGGAATAATTCATACCCAAACGCCAAAAATCAAAATTATTTTTATGAAATGTGGTATACACGGGATTGAACTGCAGATTAAATCGCAAGTCTTCGGCGAACTTATTCGCATAAATGACCCCCACGGAAAGGGCGCTACTTAACTCATATGCGGGAATCAAATCATTCATAGCAGCATTGCTGTCATAACTAAATGAATAATTCATACGTCGGGAAAATCCGGAAAGTGAGGATTCCACTGCATTCAACCTTTCCATCACCTCATTCCCCTGCTCTGCCCCAACCCCCATAAACAGGACACGCCGGTATTCTTCTTCGGCCAACTCCTCCATTTCCAATTTTTCATAGATGCCTGCTAATTGCATTCTAATAAGCGGATTATTTGAACGTAACGCAACAGCCTTTTGCATGTAGTCCGCCGCCTCCGTTAATTTCCCTCTTTCGTCATTCATCAACGCCAAGAAGTACCATGCGTCCGCATTATTCGGCTGATCCGCTAGAATGTTATCAAACAATTCTTGCGCGGCAGTATAATTTTTGTCTACCCAAAACCCGCGCGCCTTTGTTATGGGTTGTTTTTTTGCCGCAAATTGCCCTTCCGGGCTGTTTGGGGTTAGGCGAGCAATGGTGTCGTAGATACTCGCAGCGTCCGAAAAGCGGTTAAGTTCTTCATATAACGTCACCAGCTTAACCAAAGAGGGTAAATTTGTTGGGTCCACGCCTACTGCCTGCACAAACTCTTGAATCGCCTCCTGTTTCTTATTTTGACGCAATAAAACGCTACCTCGATTGTACCAAGGCAGTGCAAAACCGCCATAGTATTGCGTAGACAGACTATACTCATAAAATGCCCGATCAAGATCATCCTTTTTGAATTCCTCATTCCCCAATTCATTATGAATAACGCTTGCGCGCATTTGGGCTTGCTGCCGA
>JAOUGF010000607.1 GCA_029857925.1 Gammaproteobacteria bacterium | reverse complement strand
CACTCCCTTTGGCCCATACATGCGGCACTGCCATACGCTCGCGTTCATACTTCAATGCCACCGCAAAATGCGTGGGGTTAGTGATGACAACATCCGCCTGAGGCACTCGCGTCATAGACGCAGCACGTTTGGCACGCTCCTTCCGCAATTGACGAAGTTTGGCCTTAATACGGGGGTCACCCTCCCGGCGTTTATGCTCTTCTTTTACCTCACGATTCGACATTCGCATACGATGCGCGAAGTCCCACCGGGAATACCCAAAGTCAAATAACGCCAACACGCATAACGCGAGCACCAGCATAAAAAGCACGCGTACACCTTTATCTACGGCAAAACCAAATACGCTATATACATCCGTCCTTGAGAGGTGCGCGAACCCCGGTATCATGCTGTAGAAAACCGCGTAAAGAATTCCTGTAATAACCGACAATTTCAACAATATCTTTATAAATTCAACCCCTGTTTTGCGGGAAAACACCCGCCTCAGGCCCGAAACCGGATTCAGTCGCGTAGGATCAGGCTTGAGTGGAAAAAAAGTAAACACCGGACCGGACTGTAGCATATTGATCAATACTGAGAATATGAGGGCTACCGCAAGCAGCGGCCACAACAAGTTGAGCACTTCACGTATAACGATGCCTTCTATCGCCGACGCAGCGGACATCTCTAACGGAATCTGATGCGCCTGTGAGAAAAAAAAATGAAATGCCCCGACCCACTGTTGAAACAGAGTTTTTCCGGAAAAATATAAAACTATCGCGCACGCCGCTAACACAAATGCATTGGTCAATTCGATACTTTTAGAAACCTGACCACGCTTCCTGGCTTCGCTGAGTTTGTACGGCGTAGCGGTTTGTGATTTGTCTTGTTCTTGATTTTCTGCTGCCATAACTCACCTGAGTATTGAGTCCCAATAGACAATTAGCGCTTGAGGAATGCGGCGTATAAAATATGGAATGTTATCGACCACAATAAACAACAGTGCAAGCCCTAGAAGAATTTTTGCCGACAACGCAACAATGAAAACATTCATTTGAGGCATGAAACGTGCGGCAACTGCAAAGCCAATGTCGGCCATCAACAACGCAATCAACACGGGTGCCGCCAACAAAACGCCTATTGAAAAAATCGCGCCGAATTGACGGATCAGCGCTTGCACTTCAAATAAGCTGAACGGTGTGCCTGGGGGCATTACAGCGATAGTATCCGCGAACGCCTGCAACACCAAGTGATGCCCATCCACAGCAAAAAAAACCGTCACTGCCACCAAGTTTAGAAAAGTACCTATCACCGGCAATCGTTCCTGCGACGCCGGATCGACGATCTCACCAACTGCAAACCCCAATTGGATATCGAGCAGATTTCCCGCTAACATAAATGCGCTGAATGCTGCGTGAACTCCGAAAGCCATTAAACCGCCGTATACCAACTCACTCGCAGCCATTTCGATAATATCCACCGTCTGTGTCGCAGCAACTCGCTGCACCTCCGGCAATGTCGATGCTAGAATCCAAGACATACCCAACACTAAAAAAACGCGTGTTTGGGGCGGCATTCCCGTAATTGCGAATAAGGGAGAAAACGCGAATAAAACACCTAGGCGCACGGAAATCAATAGTACGAGGATTACAAATGCAGGATCTATTGCGATGGCCATGATCGGGCGCTATGAAAACATTGCGATATTTGCGATCATCCCAGCGGCATAATGCGTTACCACGCCCAACATCCAGGGTCCGAGCGCAAGCAGCGTCACAGCGACCGCGATGATTTTCACGACAAATGCTATGGAACCATCCTGCACCTGCGTCACTGCTTGTAAAATGCTCACCATTAAACCGAGTATTGTGCTAAAGCCAAGAATTGGCGCGGTAATCAAAAATACGGTCCACAACAAATCCTTGCTCATAGCGATAGCAATGTCCGCGCTCATGCCAGTGCGCCTCGCGCCAGACACCGTTGGTCGTCATATAAAAATTGCGCGCGATTCATTTCAGGAATATTTGTTTCTAGTCTTATCACGCTTCGTTCGCGCATATTGTCCTCGCAAATTTTCTAACTATTTTCGTTGCCATCAAGCCTGACATGCGGCAAGGATGCGCTGCATTTCCCGCGCAGCGT
>JAOUGF010000066.1 GCA_029857925.1 Gammaproteobacteria bacterium | reverse complement strand
ATGCATTGCGTCAGCGCGCGGCATTGTTCGGACACAACGCGCCGGAATGGGATACGTTGGATGCCGCGATCAAGCGGCGTTACGCGCCGCAGAGTATCGAGGCGGTGACCTGTGTCGCGTTCAGGGATATGACGCGTGGCGATGATCAAGGTATTTCCGGCGGCAGCGACGGCAGATTGCGTAGTTGGAATATTGTCACCGGGCAGGCGCTCGCAACCTTCTCTGGACATCGTGGCGCGGTACGCGGTGTTGCGTGTACCGTCGATGGAAAGTTCGTCATTTCTGGCGGAGATGACGGCACTCTGCGGGTGTGGGATGCGGCGACCGGGGGTGAACTCGCCGCGTACAGCGAACACTTAGGACCTGTATTGTCCATCGCCGCTGGCCAATTTACGAAGATTGAAAATATCAACGGCAAGAATGTGACAAACACCTACACCATGGCGGTATCCGGAGGATTGGATACGCGACTCTTGATTTGGGATATCACTGGTGGAAAACGTCTAAGTACGATCACCGCGCATCAAAGCGCGATTTCCTGCGTTGCGATGTGGGTGACCTCCGAAGCAGATCAGTTAGTGGTCAGCGGAAGCGTAGAAGGCTCTGTGCGGGTATGGGATGCGCGGGGTACGTCCAGAGAATTAATTGCCGCGACCACTCCCAGGCCAGCGGTAACCGCGATGGCGTTGGTCAAAGTCGGTAACGAATTTCGATTGGCGGTAGGCAGTGCCGACGGCAAGATCAAACGCTGGAAAAAAACGGGCGGCGCGGCATGGTCGATCGCGGAACCGGACTTGGTCACGGACGGACACGCTGAGGTCACCGCATTATCTATATCCGCGGTAGGCGATTCCGTGTTGTGCGGCGCGGCAAACGGTGCGCTCGAAATGTGGAATTGGAGTGGCAGTGCGATTGCCCGTTTGGCGGCCGCGCATGAGGGGCCGATCACTGCAGTCGCATTTAATGGCACGCTCGTGGATCCGAAAATACTAAGCGGCGCGGGTGATGCAAGTTTGTCGGTCTTTGCCGTAGAAGTTTCAGGTACGGTAAAACGATTTAAACGTTTACAGAGGCTTGCGATCCGCAAAACCGAAAGCGTCAACGAATGGCCGGGGTTTAATTTACGGGTCAATACGCAACATCCGCAGATCGATCTTGATGGCCTCTACCAAACGCTAATTCCGGGAAGTTGGATAGTGCTTGCGCGCACCGGCTATGCGGAGGTTTATCGGGTTAAAGACGTTGACGTACATTGGGTCAGCGAATTTAGTTTGTCGTCGAAGGTCACTCGGCTCATCCTCGACGGTGGGGAGCACTTGACGTGGTTTGGGCGTCGCAATACCACGGTCTTTACTCAAAGTGAATACTTGCCGTTTTTCGCGGATAAACAACCGGATCGATCCCCGTTGTTCGGCAAGGCAATAGAGTTGTCGAGTATCGTGCAGGGCCTGGACCCCGGTCGTCGGGTTGTCATATCGGGGCAGCAGATGCGCGTGAAAATTCGCGAGAATTTTACATCGCCATTAATTTCCATCGATGGGTATTCACAGGTGGAACTGATTAAGGATGACCTATTAACGTGTTTATCGCCACCGATGGCCGATCCCGTCGGTTATCGGGTGTCGGGTTGGCGCGCTGAACAAGGCGGGTTGGTTGCCGTCGTTACCGCACCGGATACCGTCGTTGAACCCGCAAATATCGTCAAACTGCGTTGGTATCTGAGGGATAGAAATGGTTTTGAGGGTTATGTGAGCACCACCTTGGAAAAACGGGATCGCATTACTTATGTCGAGACGCAGATGTGGGTGTTGCGCCCGGAGAATAAAGACGCCAATAAGATTAGTGAGGTGGCCGAAATTGCGCGCGTCGTCGAAGTGGCGCGACTGCGCAGCCAGCTTCAATTCAAGGCGCCGTTGCGAAATATGTTCGATTCTGAATTTTTAATCATCAACGCCAATGTCGCTGCCGCGACGCATGGCGAGACGGTGGAGTCCGAGGTGCTGGGCAGCGGGGATGGCACGCAGACCAACCAGCGCTATACGCTGCGCAGAACGCCGTTGTCCTATGTCGCGGCGGCCACTGCCAGCGGCGGTGAAAGTACATTAGAGGTGCGTGTCAACGGCGTATTATGGAAAGCGGCGTCTTCGTTGTATGAATTGGGTGCGCGGGATCAGCGTTATGTCGTGCGCCACAATGACCAACAACAATCGACGATTATTTTCGGTGATGGTGTGCGCGGTACGCGTTTACCCACCGGCCAGGAAAATATCCGGGCGACCTATCGTTTCGGCATTGGAAAGGACGGCGAGGTTGCGGCGGGCGCGGTCAAATTATTGGTGACTAAACCGTTGGGGATACGCGAGGTGATTAATCCTATTGCAGCGACCGGCGCGGCGGGGCCGGAGTCTATGGACGACGCACGGCGCCATGCACCGGTGACGGTGTTGACGCTGGACCGCATCGTCTCACTCAAAGACTATGAAGATTTTTCGGCGGCATTTGCGGGCATAGGTAAGGCACAGGCCAGTGCGCTGTGGACGGGCAGCGCGCAACAAGTCCACATCACCGCCGCAACGGCGTCGGGTACACCGATAGCGCGCGGCAGTGCCACCTACAATAATTTGGTCGCCGCACTTGCAACGCTTCGCGATCCCTCCGTGTCTGTGCAGGTGCAGGGTTTTGTATTGCTACATTTTAAGGTGAAGGCCGCCCTGCGCTTTGATCCGTTGTACCGTAAAGAGCTCGTCGAAAAGGCGGTGCGTAGCGCGCTGCTGAATGCGTTTTCATTTGCACAACGTGATTTCGGTCAGGCGGTAACGCAAGCCGAAGTGATCACCGTGATGCAATCCGTTGTCGGCGTGAGTGCGGTGACGTTAAAAGAGTTCGGCTATTTTGATGGGCTGACTGTCGCATCAACCGCGCATACGCGTGCTAGCGACACGGTCTCAGAAGTAGAACTACTACCGACATTATTGGCGGCCAGTCGCGCGCGATGGCAGTTGAGTCCGCCTACCGCGCTGCCCGCGCAACTGTTACTGTTGTTTCCGACGACGGACGGTGTGTCGATAGAGGAGATGCCGTGATGAGCGAAGTTACCTCCGATCGTTTATATCAACTGTTACCGGCCGTTTATCGCATCCGCGACGCGGAACAGGGTTATGCGCTGCGCGCATTGATGCGTGTGCTGGAGGGTGAATGGGTCGCGCTTGAGCAGGATGTCGCGGGGCTTTACGACAACTGGTTCATCGAGACCTGCGAGGAATGGGTGGTTCCTTACATTGGAGATTTGCTGAAGGCGCCAGGCTTGCATCCGGGGGGTGTCGGCAGCTTCAGTTTGCGCGCCTATGTCGCGAATTTGCTTGCCTATCGACGACGCAAGGGCACTGCCTCGGTTTTGGAACAAGTGGCGAGTGATGTCAGCGGCTGGCGCGCGCGTGTCGTTGAATTCAGTCGTTTACTGGCGACCGCACAGTCGCTCAATCATGTACGCCGCTTGCCTGCGGGGGTGACCAGCGTACGCAATGCGGATGCGATGGCGCTGGTCGGCAGCGCGTTCGAAAACGTCGCCCACAATGTCGACGTCCGGCACGTGGATGCGAGCCGCGGCCGTTATAACATTCCGAATGTGGGTATCTTCCTGTGGCGGTTGCAGAGTTATGAGGTGGAACATGCCACACCCTGCGCGCATGTCAGCGCAGACGGTGTGCGTTATTTGTTTCATCCGCTGGGTTTAAATGTCCCGCTGTTTAACAATCCGAAATCCGAAACAGAGATTACTCATTTGGCCGAAGAATATAACGTGCCCGCACCCTTGCGTCGGCGTCCGTTATATCGTGAATTGGAGGCGCGGCGTGTGGCGCTGAAACAGGATTTAACGCCCGTTCCGACCTATTTCGGCGCACAACCTCCGTTTGAAATCTTTTTGAATGGCGCGGCGTTGCCGTTGCCGCCGGAGCGGGTGTGTATCTGCGATTTAAGTCAATGGGATCGCGAGGGGTGGACGGCCCCTGCCTTTCCGTCGGACGCAAAAATATCCGCGCTCGTCGATCCGGAACTTGGCCGATTGGCGGTGACTGCCGCAGACACTACGCGGGTGGAGGTCAGCTATACCTACGGGTTTAGCGCCGATATCGGCGGCGGCCCCTATAACCAAAGTGACGCATTAACGGGTTTGCTAGAGAACACCAAAACGATTTGGTGGCGTGGGGTGTCGGCGCAACAGGGCAACCCCGCCGGGCCCGTGTATGCAACGCTGGTGCAAGCGGTTTCCGCGTGGAAGGACTGGAGTGAACATGATACGGACCAAACAGGCGTGATTACGGTGATGGACAGTGCGACGTATGATGAAGCCTTAATGTCGGACAATCAAATAGAAGTACACGCAAATAATCGCTTGATTATTGTCGCCGCGCAATTGCGCGACACTGAGATTCCTGGTGTCGGCGGCTCCGCAAAGAATCCGGATAGTCTGGCTGTTAAAGACCCCGATTTGTCTTGGTTGTTGGTGGCGGAGGGTGTGCGGCCTTGCATTCGCGGCAATATTTCAATAAAAGGCGTGTCTGCATCGACACAAACCGGCGGTGCAGCGGTTTATCTACGCGGCTTTTTGATCGACGGACTGGTGAAGGTCTTGTGCGGTGACCTCGGCGGCTTGGATATCGCGCATTGTACGCTGGTACCAGCGAATGGCGGTATCACTATCAATTCTTCGCATATCGCGACCAACGCGAATGCACATCTGATCGTGAATGTGGCGCGCAGTATTTGCGGCCACATCGTGGCGCCTGCGGAGATAAATCGCCTGTCCATCGTCGATAGCATTATAGACGGCGCACAGACCAACGGCGCGGTCGGAGTTGCAATAAGCGCCGCGACAGGCGCCGCAGGTCCGGATACGCAAATTGTACGTACTACGGTGCGCGGTGCCGTGCATGTGCGCACGCTGATACTGGCTTCCGATGCGCTGTTTACCGCGGCGGTCAATGTCACGCGTCTGCAAACAGGGTGCGTGCGCTATTGTTATCTGCCAGAGGGCTCGCGTGTACCGCGACGGTTTCGCTGTCAACCGGATTTGGCGCTGTTGTCTGCTGCAAAAAAACATACGACGGCGCTTTTGGAAAAAGAGTCTCAACACATCATCAAGCGTATACGCCCGATGTTTACGTCCCTGGATTATGGCGACCCCGGGTATGCCCAACTGACACAAATGTGCGCCGTGGAGGTGCGTAGCGGCGCAGAAGACGGATCGGAGATGGGTGCGTTCAGTCATTTGCGTCAACCGCAACGCGAGGCCAATATTCGCGCGAATTTTGCCGAATATCTGCGTTTCGGTTTGGAGGCCGGGATTTTTTATGTCAACTAGATCGAATTGGGTGGAGAGATAATCATGAAAGGCGACTTCAGCCGTTTTACGTTCCGCCGTGATCATCACTACAGCGGCGTACGCATGCAACAGGGTCGGGTGCAACTCGATGCCGATTGGAACGAACAGGTCGACATCCAGGCGTATCTACGCAACACCGAGGCGCGGGATGTCATCGGTGTAAGCGGTGTACCGCACGAACGTGGCGGGTTTTTGATTGCGGTGGCCGGTAATAATTTTAAAATCGCGGACGGCCGCATCTATGTCGATGGCGTATTAGTGGAAAACGAATCCGAGGTCTATTATCGGTCGGAGACGGGCCGCGTGCATCAACCGCATTACCCCGTGACTAGCGCCGATGAGCCGTTGGCCGCCGGCTTGTTTTTGGTGTACCTGGATGTTTGGCAGCGCCATATCACCGCATTGGAGGCGCCACAGGTGCGTGAAGTCGCACTCGGTGGCCCGGATACCACGACGCGTATGCAGACTCTTTGGCAGGCGCGCTTGTTGCGCGTGGGCGGGCCGGGTGCGGCGTTGACATGCTGGGACATCCCCGCCGCCTGGGACGCACTGCTAAAACGTCAACACGGCGCGCTGCGCGCACGTGCGCAAGTGCCCGAGACCGTTACCGATCCGTGTGTAGTCCCGGCGGGTGCGGGTTATCGCAGGTTAGAAAATCAATTATATCGTGTAGAAATCCACAACAGCACACAGTCGGGTGCGGCGACGTTTAAATGGTCGCGAGACAATGGCATGGTGGTGACCCGTGTCGTCGATGTGCAAGGTAGAATTATCAGCGTCGCGGATGCCGGGCGCGACGCGGTGCTGGGCTTTGCAAATGGACAATGGGTGGAAATTAGCGACGATACGCGCGTATTGCGTGGCGAGCCGGGCGTCTTGGTGCGCGTACTCAATGTGGTTGAAAACACACTGGAGATCGAGGCCTGGCCGGGCGCTACACCGGATATCGCGCCATTTTTCGATCCGCAAACGCGCACCGTGCGTCGGTGGGATCACGTCAGCGATGTAGACGAGGTCACTCACGTTGCGACAGGCACTGTTGCGGTGAGCACTGTGGGCTGGATTGAACTTGAAGACGGCGTGCAGGTGAATTTTGACGGCAGCCACCCATACGATACTGGCGATTATTGGTTGATCCCCGCACGCACGGTAAACACCGCGACGCTGGGGGGCACAGTGGAGTGGCCGCTGGCGGCGGATGGCATCACACCTGCCTGGTTGCCACCGCAGGGTATACAACATCGTTATGCGCGGCTGGCGTTACTGGAGTGGAACGGCGCGGCCTATATCTTCAAACATGATTGCCGGTCGATGTTTCCAGCGCTGACCGAACCCGATTTATATTACATCAGCGGCGACGGGCAGGAGGCAATGCCCGGTGACACGTTACCGCAAGTGCTCGCGGCCGGCGTGAGCAATTGCAACCGCCCTATCGAGGGCGCATGGGTCAAATTTGCGTTGGACAAAGAAGGCAGCGGTGGTGACGGACAATTGAGCCCGAGGGTGGGCACGGCGCCCGCGCGTATCCACCCGAGTTCCAATGACAAACAATTGATTATCATGACGGACGCGCTCGGTGAGGCCGCCTGTGTTTGGCGCTTGCAAACGCGCGCCACGCTGGAACCCGACATCATTAATGAATCGCCGACGTTACCGGTGCAGCAGGTGCGCGCGACACTGTTACAAAATCCGACCGATGCGGATGCACTAAAGTTAGACCGTCCACTGGTGTATAGCGCCAGTTTCGGTGTCGCATCGGAAAATCAATTCGGTGGTTCGGTGTTTCCAGACGGGCAATACGACGCGTTGATTGTGCAAACGGTCGAAGACGCGTTAGATCAATTGCGTGAAAATGTTGCGCTCTATTATGTCGGTGGTGATGCGCAATGGGTCGCGCCTGGCCCGCGCAACGGAACCGAAGAGGAAGGTGTTACGCGGGTGCGGTTACAACACCCGTTAGAGGTGCGCGTGGCCAACGGCGATTGGCCATACGTGGGTGCGGAGGTGGAATTTAGTATCGAGGCGGGTGATGGTGTATTGGCGTTGGAGAGCGAATCCAGCGGGGGATCCGACACGCTGACGGTGAGCACGGACAGTGACGGGATTGCGCGTTGTTATTGGGACTTAGATCGCAGCACACCGGTGCAACAAGTGACCGCGCGCTTGAACGCTGCGGGCACGCTTACTATCACTTCGCAGAGTCGTATCGATTTTCTCGCGCGCTTGAATACGGCGGATCAGATCACCTACGACGGCAGCGAATTTCCGGATGACCAACATCCTAGTCTAAAAGTGGATACTGTTGAGCAAGCGCTCGATCAACTGCGCGAAAACACCACGTTGCTCTATGTCGGCGGCGACGGGCAAACGGTGTATCCGGGCGAACAGCTTGCGTTGCCGCTACAAGTGCGTATCGCGAACGGGCAGTGGCCGCGCGAGGGCGCGACGGTGCAATTTTCCGTTGAACATGGCACTTTGTCCGAAGGTGAAAGCAGCGGATCGCAGATTACCGCGTTCAGCAATGCCGATGGCCTCGTGCAATGTTATTGGACGCCCGATGCGGACGGCCCCATCACACAGCAGGCGATTGCGGTGCTCACGTCACCTTCGCAATTCGCCGACAGCGAAGATGCCTCTACGCCGGGGTACGTGTACTTCAACGCCCATCTCAACAAGGCCGAAGACAGTTATTATTCCCCCAACAGCGAAAGTTTGCAGGAATCACCACCGGAAACCGTACAAGGCGCGATTGACGAATTGTATGGCATGAAGGTAAATCGCGCAGGCGACGTCATGTACGGTGATCTCGGTATCAATGGCGAATTGGCGGTGCAGAAAGACGTCCATATCGGATATCACAGCGAATGGAATTCCGACAGTCATTTAAATTTAAGCCCAGCATCGCAGTATGCCGTGGTGGCAATCAACGGCGGTCTACATGTCGGCGGTGATAAGGACCCTGGCGACAAAAATGCCGTGATCGACGGCAACCTGACCGTGCATGGCAATTTGCGGGTGCAGGGTGAAACGGTGGTGGTCAACACCGATAAGATGCAGGGTAACGTTGTACTTGGCGACGAGGACGCCGACATAATTACCGTCGAGGGCCGGATCATTACCGGCCATAGTTCCGGCGCATTGCAAGTACAGTCACCGCTGGCGGTCAGCGGCGCCGCGGCGTTTGCTAGTAACGTCGCGGTCGGCGGTGTGTTGCAGGGCAATAATATCGTAAATACGGCGCAGATCGCCGACGCGTCCGTGACCAAGGCAAAATTGGCGAGCGATGTCAGTTTGGGCGGTGCGGATCTCAGCCGCATACATCGTGTGCCGTTGTTACAGCAGACGTTGTTTCAGCGCGCGTTTAAAAC
>JAOUGF010000606.1 GCA_029857925.1 Gammaproteobacteria bacterium | reverse complement strand
GCCGCCAGATTTCAGTATTCGTGTGTGTAGCGTGTGTGATCGTTCGGGGGGAGCGTGTTAGAAAATTACGTGCCTATTCTCATCTTCTTGGTGCTGGGTGTGTTATTCGGCATTGTGCCGTTGCTCGCCAATTTTGTGCTGGGCCCGCACAAACCGGATGCGGAAAAACTTTCGCCCTATGAGTGCGGTTTCGAGGCATTCGAAGATTCACGCATGAAGTTTGACGTGCGTTTTTATCTCGTAGCGATCTTGTTTATTATTTTTGATTTGGAAATCGCGTTTTTGTTTCCTTGGGCCGTGGTGCTGAATGAACTCGGCATGTTCGGCTTTTTGGCGATGGTCGTGTTTTTGTTAATTCTGGTCATTGGTTTTATTTACGAGTGGAAGAAGGGGGCCTTGGAGTGGGAATAGAAGGCGTACTCGAAAAAGGCTTCATTACCACCAGCGCCGACGCGGTGATCAACTGGGCGCGTACCGGTGCGTTGTGGCCTATGACCTTCGGATTGGCCTGTTGCGCGGTGGAATTCATGCACGCAGGCGCCGCACGCTACGACTTTGAGCGTTTCGGCATGTTGCCGCGCCCCAGCCCGCGTCAATCCGATCTGATGATCGTCGCCGGCACGCTGGTCAATAAGATGGCCCCGGCCATGCGCAAGGTCTATGACCAGATGCCAGAACCGCGTTGGGTCATTTCTATGGGCTCTTGCGCGAACGGCGGCGGTTATTACCACTATTCCTATTCCGTAGTTCGCGGGTGCGACCGCATTGTTCCCGTTGATATTTATGTCCCCGGTTGTCCGCCCACGGCGGAGGCCTTGTTGTACGGCATCTTGCAATTGCATAACAAGATTCGCCGTACGAATACGATTGCGCGCTGACGGGTATTGCCATGAGTTACGATACGCAAAAATTGGCGGAAGATTTACAGCAGGCGTTCGGTGACGCGATTGCGCGTTGTGTGGTTAAGCACCGCGAAGTGACGATCGAAGTGCCCAGCAAACGGTTGATCGAGGTGTGCACGCGGTTGCGCGACGATGCGGCATTCGCATTTGAGCAACTGAGCGATTTATGCGGCGTGGACTACCTAACCTATGGTCAAACGGAATGGGCGACGGAACAGGCGACGGCGGAAGGCTTCAGCCGCGGCGTAGAGCCCGAATTCAACAAACGTCATCATTGGCAAGGCCAACGTTTTGCGGTGGTGTATCACCTGATATCTTATCGCCATAATCATCGCGTCCGTGTGCGCACCTTCGTCGCGGAAGAGTTTCCCGTGGTAGAAAGCGTGGTGCCGATATGGGCCGCCGCCAATTGGTATGAACGCGAGGCGTTCGATTTGTTCGGAATTATATTTGAAGGGCATGCGGATTTGCGTCGTTTGCTGACAGATTATGGGTTTATCGGGCATCCCTTCCGCAAAGATTTCCCGTTATCCGGTCGCGTCGAGATGCGCTACGATCCGACCAAGGGTCGCGTGGTTTATGAGCCGGTCACGATAGAGCCGCGGGTTTTGGTGCCGCGTGTGATACGCGACGATGAACGATATACGCGCGCGCCGCAGAAGGAGTCTTGATCGTGGCGGAGATACGCAATTACACATTGAATTTTGGCCCGCAACACCCTTCCGCGCACGGCGTGTTACGCCTGGTGTTGGAGCTGGACGGTGAAGTCATTGAGCGTGCGGATCCGCATATCGGATTGTTGCATCGCGGCACCGAAAAGTTGGCGGAGAGCAAACCGTTTAATCAAAGCATCGGCTATATGGATCGTCTTGACTATGTGTCGATGATGGTCAACGAGCATGGCTATGTGCTGGCGATCGAAAAATTGCTGGGCATACAAGCGCCGTTGCGTGCGCAATATATCCGAGTGATGTTTGACGAAGTCACCCGCATTCTGAATCACTTGATGTGGTTGGGCGCGCATGCGTTGGATATCGGCGCGATGACGGTGTTTTTGTTTTGTTTCCGTGAGCGTGAAGACCTGCTTGACGTTTACGAAGCGGTGTCGGGCTCGCGCATGCATGCAACCTATTACCGTCCCGGTGGTGTTTATCGCGACCTGCCAGATCGCATGTCCAAATACAGCACGTCAAAATGGCACGACAAAAAAGACGTTGAACGCATG
>JAOUGF010000605.1 GCA_029857925.1 Gammaproteobacteria bacterium | reverse complement strand
CCCGTGGCACCTCCCTCTGCCATCTTGGCGGCGACTTCAGGGTGTACACCCGGCTCGCCTGCGCCCAATTTGCCATACATCACCAATGAGACCAAGGGCACCGCAATGATGACAACGACGGCTGCGGCCCGCGTATACAGTCTGGCCAACCCTTGCTCGATTTGCGCCTGCTTGGCGGCTTGTTCATCCGGAACATCCGTCAATAACGCTCGTTCCAGATCGGCACGCGCTTGCGCGTACTGTTCTTCGCTGATCGTGCCGTTTCTTAGGTCATTTTCCAGTTCTTCAAATTGGCTTTTGTATATCTCCACGTTCATCGCGCGTCGATCTACGCCCTTTGTTTCACGCTTTTTTAGCAACGGATAGAGCACCGCCGCCAAGGCCACCACGATAAATAATAATGCTACACCCCAAAACACCCACATGACTATTTTTCCCCACGTAATATAGATTGCGCACGCCGATGTTGTTGTTCATCCAACGGCCCGTCCTGCACCAGTTGGCGACGCTTGCGCATCTGGTAGATCAACAATCCTATGCCCACGCCGAAGAGCAAAAATGGGCCTACCCATAACAAGAAGGTCCCCATCGTCATCGGCGGGCGATAACGTACAAAATTCCCGTAGCGGGCCACCATATAATCTACAATGTCTTGATCCGATTTGCCCTGGTGGATTTGATCACGGATTTGCGCGCGCAGATCTTCGGCAAGCCCAGCCTTGGAATCGTATATGGTTTGATTCTGGCATTTCAAACACCGCAATTCCAACGTCAACTTTTTGAATCTATCCTCAATGGCGGGGTCTTCCATCGGTTGCGCCTCACCGGCATATACGTTGTACATGCCTGACAACGCACCCAACAACATCAATATTTTAAACGTTCTCATCCTTGCAACTCCTTGATGAGGGGCAGTATCTTATCGCGCAAGGCCTCACCCGTGAGCGGGCCGATGTGTTTGTAACGAATCACACCCTGTTTGTCGATAATAAAGGTTTCCGGCGCGCCATAGACGCCGAAATCGATGCCGACATCGCCTTTAAGGTCGTGGGCGATGTTTTCAAACGGATTGCCGAATTGATTCAACCATGCGAGGGCATCTTGGCGCTGATCTTTATAGTTTAGGCCATTGATAGACACCACACCCCTGCGTCCCAAATCCACTAAAAGCGGATGTTCGTCACGGCATGAGGGACACCACGAGGCCCACACATTTAGCATCCACACCTTGCCCTTCATTTGCGCGGGCGTGAAGGATTGCTGCTCATTCAGAACTTGCGGCAATGTAAACGCCGGTGCAGGCTTATCTATCAGCGGAGAAGGAATCTCGCTGGGTTTCAACGACAATCCTCTGTACAAAAAAATGACCAATATAAAAAAAACGACAACAGGAACCCCGTAGCGCAACATTAGCCTTGTACCCCCGCTGGCGTTTGAGTCTCGACACGCGCCGCCGCGCGCACTTTAGACAGGCGATAGCGTCGATCTGAAATCGCCAACACACCACCCATCAACATAATAAAACAGCCTCCCCATATCCAATCGACAAACGGCTTGTAATATACGCGTATGCTCCATGCGCCGTTACTGACCGGTTCGCCCAAAGACGCATACAAATCGCCGAATAAGCTGGGCCTGATTGCGGCCTCGGTCATTGGCATTTGCTGCACGAGGTATATGCGTTTTTCGGGTTCCATAATCGCGAAGGGTTTATTATTTTTAAATACCGTCAAATGCCCGCGCGTCGCATCGTAATTGGGGCCGGACACATTTTGTACGCCGTCAAAACGGAAGGAATAGTCGCCTACCTGCACCGTATCGCCGATATCCATGCGCACGTCTTTTTGTTCTTCATAGCCCAATACGAGCGTGACGCCGACGATGAACACCGCGATACCGGTATGCGCCAATTGCATGCCGTAAAAACTCAGCGACGCGGAACCGCCCTCAACGCCTGCGATCGCGCGTGTCTTGGCGCGCCGCCAAACACTGGCGACGATGCTGGAAAACACCCAAGTCGCCAGAAACAACCCCAGGCTAACCAACCACGACCAATGCCCCATCACAAACGGCATCACCAATGCGGTCACTACGCTGACGCCAAACGCCCATTTCAAGCGATCTATGATTT
>JAOUGF010000065.1 GCA_029857925.1 Gammaproteobacteria bacterium | reverse complement strand
GCCTGACCCAATCGGTGGTCTCCAACAAGGGAAATCGAGTATGTTCCGCGCGCACTATCGCCAGCGGATGGTCTTCCCCTTCACCGGGTTCGCCAAAGCTAAAGTCGTTAAAATCACCCGCCACGACCCAAAGTGCTTCTGGAATCGACGCCGCGACATGATCGATGACATTGCGCAGCGCACGTGCTTGAAGTTTTCGCAGGTCTTCCGAATTTCTTAGCGGGGGTTGTCGCGCACCAAACAGCGGGTCGTCACCCCGCTTGCTTTTCAAATGTACGCCTAATACTGCGATATCACGGTCTCCAAACTTCAACCAAGCGAGTATTGGCTCACGCCCCAAAACATTCGATGCATCGCCGGTAAGCTCCATATATAAGGATTGCGTCACAGATTGCGCACGCATCCCTTGGATCTGGTTCGCGTCCCACAACAGGCCGGTCTCTATGCCGCGCGCATCACTGCTGTCAAACGAGGTTGCGACGTACCGTGTACCTGCCATCGCGTTTACGCGATCGCCTAAGACCTGCAAAATGGTTTGATTTTCCACCTCTTGCAGGATTAAAAGCGCAGGCACATTAAGGGTTTCCACAATCATACTCGACAACTTGCGTAATTTGATTTCGAGTTGTCTAGGGGTCGGCGTATCGCCCTCATCTGTTTTGTTGGGATCGTCTTCAAGGTCAAATAAATTTTCCACATTCATCGTCACCACGGCAAAATTACCCGCCAGGTTGCGTATCGCGGGTTGCGGCGCGGGTGCGAGCACACCCACTGTGACATCTTGCGCGAGTATTTTATATTGACTACGACGATAATCAACAATACCGACTACCTGCGCAAGCGTGTCGCCGGTTTTAAACGGTGTGAGCTGCAATGGCTTTGCGGCAATGACCACGCGCTCAGCATGATAATCAACCTCATTCGGCCCCAATGGGTTCACCAACGCGTGACCAGGCGGCGCGTGCGGAGACGACTTATCGGTATTCAAGACGACGAATTCACCTGCCGCATCCGTAGGTCCGACGACTGCGGCGTTATGCAATACGACACGCATGCCTTCCAACGCCAACCAAAAACTGCGCGCCGCCACGATGCTCTGTGTAGGCACTTGTGTAATCTCAATCGGTGTAGGTAGTGACTGCGCATTTGCATGCACGATGACGTCGCGCATAGGCGTTAGACGCGTGACTGGGATACCGTTAGCGGTTTCATAATCCTCCACCAACCCCGTTAATTCTATCCAGTCGCCGATTTCAGGGCGTACACCCTGTGCCGCGCGGTACACCACGCTAATCGCGTCCGAGGTCGAGGGCTCACCATCACCCAGGGGGTCTTGCACCCAATAAAGTTTGTGATCGGCCGCCCAAAAGGTGACGATACCGCGTGTTGTGACTTCTTTTCCGGCATACGCCGAGCGCTCGGTTGCGCCCTGAATGTGAAAAATCGGCGTACAATGCACACAAGGCCCTGGCGACGCCACGCACCATTGCATATGAAAGACGACTACAACACCAACTCCCCATCCAACCCTGGATATCTTCATTTATCTGTCCCTGATTTTTAATAACCTCAATCGATTTGCGTTGCTCACGACTGTCAACGAACTCATCGCCATCGCTGCACCGGCGACAACCGGATTTAACAATACACCCATCGCCGGATACAAGACCCCGGCTGCGATCGGAATACTCAACGTATTATAAACGAACGCACCGAATAAATTTTGTTTGATATTGCGGGCCGTCGCGCGCGAGATCTCGATCGCATCCGCGACGCCGTGCAATGACCCCTGCATTAACACGATATCCGCACTTTCGATCGCGACATCGGTGCCGGTACCGATTGCAATCCCCACGTCCGCACACGCCAGTGCCGGCGCATCATTGATGCCGTCCCCGACCATCGCGACGAGATCACCTTGCGATTGTAATCGTTGAATATGGAGAAGTTTTTGTTCGGGCAATACGTTTGCGACATAGTCCCTGATCCCTACCTGCTGTGCCACCGCCGCCGCCGTGGCCGTTTGATCGCCGGTCAACATCAACACGCGCACTCCTAAACTTTGCAAGCGCGCGATCGCCGCGGCGGAATCCGGTTTGATCGCATCGGTGATCGCAATCGCGCCGATCACACGTGCATTTTGCGCGAGCAAAACCACCGTCTTACCCTGCGCGGTCCACACCGACGTGCGCGCTGTGAACGCCTCGCTATCGCTTGCCACTTCGGCAAGCCATGCGGTGTTGCCTAGATGCACTGTTTTCCCGTCAACACTTGCCTGCACGCCTTTGCCGGTATGTGCGGCGAATGCAGTGGATTTCGGGATTTCGACGTTAGCGCTGGTCGCAGCGTTGAGCACGGCCTCTGCCAACGGATGTTCAGAGCCTTGTTCGAGCGCGGCGGCAAGGCTTAGGATACGATCCGTAGACACCCCTTCCGCCGCAATGACATCGGTCACGGAAGGATGGCCGCGTGTGATCGTGCCGGTCTTATCCAACACCACGGCGGTGATCTGTCCTGCGACCTGCAACGCATTGCCGTTGCGTAAAAGCACGGCGTATTCCGCCGCCTTACCGACCCCCGCGATGATGGAGATCGGTGTCGCCAGACCCAAAGCGCATGGACAAGCGATGATCAACACCGTCATCGTGGTGACCAGCGCGTAAGATATTTGCGGTGCAGGCCCAAAATTGAACCAATAGATAAACGTGCATACCGCGATAAACAACACCGCCGGTACAAACACCGCCGCGATACGGTCGACGAGGCGCGCGATGGGCGGTTTCGTGGACTGCGCCTGACGCACCATTTCGATGATATGCGCGAGCACGGTATCACCGCCGATACGCGTTGCACGCATCAAAAACGTGCCTTGTTTATTCAGCGCACCACCGACGACTTCATCTCCTATTTTTTTGTCCACCGGCATCGCTTCACCTGTCAACATCGCCATGTCCACACTAGAATGGCCATCGATCAACGTGCCATCCACGGGGATTTTTTCCCCCGGGCGCACGCGTAGGGTTTCGTCTAATCTTACGTCGGTGATCGGCACATCTTGTTCCACACCGTCGCGTATGACGCGCGCCGTCTTGGGCTGCAAGCCGATCAAACGTTTGATCGCCTGAGACGTTTTACCCCGCGCACGCGCCTCCAATGCATTACCAAGGTTAATTAACGCGATAATAATCACCGCCGCCTCAAAATACACATGCTGTGCCTGCATCGGTACCCACTCAGGCGTGATCGCGACCAAGCCAGAATAAAGCCACGCGGTGCCAGTTCCCAGCGCGATCAAGGTATCCATATTTGATTGGCCCGCACGCAAGGCCTTCCATGCGCCGATAAAAAAGTGGCTGCCCGCGTAATACATGACACCAGCGCTGAGTGCTGCGATGATGCGCCAAAAGAGTAACCCGTCGCCGGACAACGGGGGCATGATGTGAAATACATCCAGCGCCATTAACGGCAGGCCTAACGCGGCGGAGACAGCGGATTTCATCAATAACGCGCGAACATGCGCCGCTTCGGCGGCCTCTTTCGCCTGCTCGTCTTGCGCGTCCACGAGCGCAGCCGCATCATAACCTGCGTCCTTTACCGCTTGAATCAGCGCCACAACGGCCACATTACCCGTCACTTGTGCGGTATGTTCCGCAAAATTGACTGACGCGGCTTGCACGCCGGGCACCGCTTGCAACGCCTTTTCTACGCTGGCCACGCATCCGGCGCAACTCATGCCGCCAATAGATAAACGTGTTTGTGGGTTGCTCATCCTCTGCCCCTCGACAATACTTGCGAAAAATCCTTGCGTCGAAAATCTAAAAAACGACACCTAATTGCAGTGCAGCACCCAGTTCATTTTTGTTCACCACCACTGCGGTATCCAAATGCAGCGACCACAACGCAATCCCCATCCCCGTGGTGAACACATCCCCCTGCGTCTCAACATCATGGCGCATCCCAATGCGCAACTTCAACCAAGAATAGGTGCGCCACTCCACTCCAGCCCCTAAAAACTGTGAGCGCGATTCCAGGCTTGCGGGGATATTGGGCACCACATCGAAGTCGGCGGTCACCAACCACGCCTGCGCCGTGTAAGCAGCACCCAATCGCCATTGTGGGTTAAACGATATCGTATTGCCAAAGCGGGTGGTGTATGACCGCGCAAAAACATTCTTTGCGACCATACCTATATAATAGTCGCCATGAACCCGCGCCGCGACACCTACATCGGCGTTGAGATCATTTTGATTGCTTTTCCATTGCTCCGGCTTCCAAGCGAATTTTTTCAGGTCCCGAACTACATATTTATAGTCATAAAGGGTGATATCCAACACCTTAGGGCTGAATCCGAATGCGATATCTTCGCCAAACCAATGCGTCTGACGGGCCAGAGCAAACCCGTATTCTTTCACCGAACTCATACGCCCTTGAAAATTGGACAATAATTTATCTGTGGGGTCAGTGACACGCTGCGAGAGTGCGAGCGCATCAAGGATGGTTTGGTAATTCTGGGGCGTAACGCTTTCTGCGGTATTCAATAACGTATTGAGCAAATCGACATCTTGTGACGTAATTTCAATTTTTGCGCCACCGACCGCCCACGTATTCCAAAACAATGAGACGCCATAATCTGGATCGGGCGCCCCTAACACCGCCCCCGCGTTTCCTTGCACACCCAACCAATGATCGGAAAAACGCTCCAGTACCGCGAGCATCGCGCGACTATTGGCCACCACATCGTCACGCAACGGAGACAATGCGACATAATCCGGCGTACCAAGACCGATCTGGCGTTGCACCTCCGTATTAAAGCTCTTAACCGATGCGCTTACTTTCTCGTCATAGGCATTGCGTTTATAATCCGCCCAGGCCCCGCGTATATTGCCGCGATCGCTCAACATTAGCGTTGCCGACGGCACCACCAAATTAAAGCGATCATGCCGTGCATTCAAGCCTAGCAATGCAGGATTTACCAATGCCGCATTTGCATTGTCAACTATCGCGACACCCGCCCCGCCTAGACCCATGGAACGCGCGTCATACACCAGGAACGGCGCCGCGAGTGTGCTCAACGGCGCCGCGAACGCAACAATACCAAGGATGTCTCTAAATATTCTAGTTAACATCCTTGCCAGCAAGCAACTAATATCGCACACCCTGCGCGCTCAATTGCGCCGCCACGTCGTACCGCCCGCTGCGTCTTCGAGGACGATGCCTTGCGCCTTCAATTCGTCGCGCACACGATCGGACTCCGCCCAATTTTTATCTTTACGCGCGGTTGTGCGACGCAGGATCAAGGCCTCCACCTCGGCATCGCTCAACCCCGAGGTGCTCACACCGCGCAGAAACGCCTCCGGGGTTTGTTGCAGCAACCCCAGTGTTTGCGCCAGATGACCGAGTATAAATGCGAAACGCGCCGCGGCGCTACGCTCGCCCTCTTGCTTAGCCCGATTGAGTTCGCGCGCAATGTCAAACAACACCGCCAAGGCCTCCGGGGTATTAAAATCGTCGTCGAGCGCCGCGTAAAATCGCGAGCCATATTCACCTAGATCCGTCGTTGCGCCAACCGATACACCGCGCAGCGCCGTGTACATACGTTCCAGGGCCGACTTCGCCCCGTCTATACTTTCCTGCGTATATTGTAATGGGCTACGATAATGACTGGAAAGCGTAAAATAACGGACGACTTCAGGTGCATAGTGCTGCAACACGTCACGCACCGTGAAAAAATTACCTAGTGACTTGGACATCTTTTCGCTGTCGACCATCACATGACCGTTATGCATCCACACATTCGCGAAATGTTCACCGGTCGCCGCCTCGGCCTGCGCGATCTCATTTTCGTGGTGCGGAAATTTTAGATCAATGCCGCCGCCGTGGATATCAAAGTGATTACCCAAGCACTGTGTAGACATCGCGGAACATTCGATGTGCCAACCTGGCCTGCCGACGCCCCACGGCGACGCCCAATTCGGTTCACCCGGCTTTGCGGATTTCCACAATACGAAATCCAACGGATCACGTTTGGCTTCGTCTACAGCGACTCGCGCACCCGCGCGCTCATCCTCCATATTGCGGCCAGATAATGCACCATAGCGATCAAACCGGCGCACGTCATAATATACGTCGCCGTTACCGCCTTGATAGGCGAATTGCTTCTGGACTAAGGTCTGCACCATCTCGACGATCGGTCCAATATAATCAGTCGCGCGCGGTTCCAGGTTGGGCCGCAACACACCCAACGCATCGGCATCGCGGTTCATTTCGTCGATGAAACGTTGTGTCAAGTGATCAAAAGGTTCTGCGTTTTGCTGAGCGCGCGTAATTATCCTGTCGTCAATATCCGTAATATTGCGCACATAGGTGACGTTTTCGGCACCATAGATATGGCACAAATACCGATACACCACATCAAACACCACCAACACGCGCGCATGCCCGAGATGACAATAATCATACACGGTCATTCCGCACACATACATGCGTACACGCTGCGGATCCAAGGGCTTAAACTCGGCCTTTTCGCGTGTCAAACTGTTGTATATCTTCAGCACAGGTTTTGCTCCATCTACACCTTAGTCAACCAAACACGCCTCTAAACGTGCACGCACGCGTTCTTCGCCCAGCAACGGCATTAACCGCGCCATCTCCGGTCCGCCCGCCTCGCCAGTGAGCGCCACGCGCAGCGGTAAAAATAGATCTTTCCCTTTGGCGCCGCTCAACTGCCCGACGGCCTTCGCGAATGCCTTAAAATCGCTCGCATGTCCCGCGACCGATTGCAACGCCTGCGCAAAAAAATGCTTACCGGCCGCCGCGACGATTTCGCGCGCGTGATCGTCCAGCAACAAGGGATCCGTATACACAATGCGCGCCCAGCGCGCCGCATGCTCGGGAAAACTGATGTTGGGGCGGATGGTTTCTATGAAATCCGCACGGTGATCTTCCGGCACGATGTCATGCACCGCGCTGCCCATCCACTCCCAAATATCAGAAAGGCTCGCGCGCGCCAACGCCTGGTGCTGCCAATGCAATAGTTGGTGCGCGTCGTACCGCGCGGGTGACCGCCCGAGGCGCGCAACATCGAAATTGGCCGCGAGTTGGTCGATGTCCATATACGCGTCACTTTCATAATGATGCCCGAGACGCGCCAAATAATTCGTCACCGCATCCGCGAGATAACCCTGTTCACGTAATTCGCGTATGCTGCGACTGCCGTGGCGCTTGGACAACGGCGACCCGTCATGGCCCACGATCAGCGAGATATGCCCATATTGCGGTTTGTCCAGACCTAACGCGTCCAGAATTAATAATTGACGCGGTGTATTTGTCAGATGATCTTCGCCGCGCAATACATGCGTGACGCCCATCAGCGCGTCATCCACCGCATTGCAAAAGAAAAACGCCGTGGTGCCATCCGCCCGGCGAATAATAAAATCGCCGATTTCATCACTCTTGAATGCTTGTTTGCCGCGCACCAAGTCTTCAAACTCAATCATCTGTTGCGCGGGCACACGAAACCGCAACGTGGGCAGCAAGCCTTGGTCTATTTTTTCGGCGATCTCGGCCTTGCTCAGACGTGCGCACTTGCCGCTATAACGTGGGGGCTGGCCGGAGGAGACTTGTATCTTGCGCGCGAGGTTGAGTTCCTGCGTGCTGCAAAAGCATGGATATACCTTATCCTGTTGCACCAATTGGTCGAAATATTGATCGTAGACCGCCGCGCGCTCGGACTGGCGATAGGGGCCGTGTTCTCCACCGGTCACGGGTCCTTCTTGCCATTGCAAACTTAACCACCATAAATCTTCTTGTACGGCGTGCACGAATTCCTCGCGACTACGTTCTTGGTCGGTGTCTTCTATGCGCAATACAAACGCGCCGCGCTCGCGTCGTGATAACAATGCACTGAACAACGCAGTGCGTGCATTGCCCATGTGAATGAACCCTGTGGGGCTGGGTGCGAACCGAGACTTCACCAATTGCTTTTTCATATACCGCTGTATCTACCCTGCTGATTAACGACCACGTAAAAATAATTGATCTAATGACGGCATATCCAACACGACAAACGTCGGACGCCCATGATTGCATTGGCCGCCGTTGTCGGTGCGTTCCAAATCACGCAACAACGCGTCCATCTGATCCACCGTCAACGTATAGCGCGCACGCACCGCGCCATGACAGGCCACCGTCGCCAAGAATTCATGTACGCGCTGCGTCACGCGATCGCTGACGCCGTGCTGCACAAGGTCGGCCAATACGTCGCGCACCAAGGCCGCGATATCGACGTGCGCCAACAAGGCCGGGACTTGGCGTACCACCACTTGTTGCGGCCCGATGCGATCCATCTCAAACCCCAAGCCTCGCAATGCCTGCATGGCCTCTTCGACCGCATCCGCCTCGCGCGGGGTCACGTCCAAACTCACAGGCACCAACAACATTTGCGCGACGAGCGCGCCTTGCGCCCATTGCCGCTTCAGGCCTTCATACAGTACACGTTCATGCGCGGCGTGCATGTCTACCACCACCATCCCATCCGCATTTTGGGCCAAGATATAGACGCCATGCAACTGCGTCAATGCGTATCCCAACGGCGGAATCTGCTGCGCTTGTCCCGGCGACTGCGCTGGCACATCCAAAGCCGTCGGCGACGCTGCAGACGCGTAGAACGCCTGCGTTTGCGCGACCTGGCTCGCCAGCGGCAATCCCCCTTGACGCGGATAATAGTTGGCGTATGTCGCCGCGTTTTCTTTAACCGCGTGTGATGTGGCCGCGC
>JAOUGF010000604.1 GCA_029857925.1 Gammaproteobacteria bacterium | reverse complement strand
CGCCACGCTATGCGCCCGCGTTGGCGCGCCTGAATGACCGCGTACCCTGGGTAGGCCCTTTGCGGACGCAACTGCGTATTGCGACGTTTGCAAATGCGATGGGGATGTTGATGGCCTCCGGATTACCCACGCTGTCCGCGCTCAAGACCTTTCGCGAAGGGGTTGGCGACACGGAGGTGCGCCGCCAGATCGATGCGGCCATTGAAGGGGTGCGCGCGGGTAAAAGTTTGTCCATGGCGTTACGCACGGCGGGTATCCTGCCGGGTTCCGCGCTGGCGATGCTACGTGTCGGTGAGGATGGCGGACAAGTCAGCCGCATGCTGGAGGATATTTCCAACCTCTATCAAGAACGTGTCAGCGGCGCGGTCGCAAAACTTGTGACCATCATTGAACCCATGCTCATTTTATTGATGGGCCTGTTGGTGGGTGCGGTGCTCATCGCGATGTATTTGCCGATTTTTTCGGTCATGGAGGTGGTGCCATGAACGCTTTTTCGGCGTCGCCCACATTGCGCGATATTTTGGTCGCGCGCGGTCATATTTCGCTAGACGATGTGCGTACCGATGACGGTCATGTCACTCGTGAACAATTACTGGCGCGGCAATTGGTCACAGCGGAACAACTCGCCGCCGCGATGGCGGAACAGTTGGACTTACCCTATGTGAATTTGAGTTCCTACAGTGTGCCGCGTGCGTTGTTTGAAGTATTTCCCGCGGAATTCGCCTATCGATACCACGCGCTGCCGTATCGCCAATCGAATGCAACGATAGAGATTGCGGTCTCAGATCCGTATGATCTGGTGCTGCGTGAAAATATAGAACGCATCGTCAATCGTCCGGTGCGCTATCTGGTGGCCAGCGCCCAGGCAATTGACGACTGTCTGAAGCGTAGCGAAGGCGGTTTTGAGATATTACAAGACGTTTCAAAAGATTTTAGGTTGTTGATCGCGATGGATAATCGCGAAGGCGGCGAAGAGTACGTGTCGTTGGATGATCTCGGCGCGGAGCGCGACGGTTCCATTATCCAGCTTGTCAATAGTATCCTCGCGGCCGCACTGCAAAAGCGCGCAAGCGATATACACATCGAGGCCACCCCGCTGGGTGTCGTTATTAAATTTAGGATAGACGGCGTGCTTTATGCCGCGATGGATCCGCTGGATAGCCAGCATCATGCGGCGTTGGCGTCCCGTATCAAAGTAATGGCCGCGTTGGATATCGCGGAACGCCGCATACCGCAGGACGGGCGTTTTCGTTTGAGTTATGGCGAACTCGAAATCGACTTCCGCGTTTCCGTATTGCCTTCCGTACATGGCGAAGACGTCGTGATACGCATCCTCGACAGCGGTGCCAGTGGGCGTGGCGGAGAAATATTGCGTTTGGATCAATTGGGGATGGCGCCGACGGTGTTAAAGGAATTTCGCCGCGCGATCCAAGCGCCTTACGGCATGGTGTTAGTCGCGGGGCCCACCGGCAGCGGCAAGACCACCACACTCTACGCGGCGGTGCGCGAGATCGACACCAACGAGGAAAAGGTCATTACCATCGAAGACCCCGTCGAATATCAGTTGGCGGGTGTCGTGCAAATTCCGGTGAACGAAAAAAAAGGGCTCACCTTCGCCAAGGGGTTGCGCTCGATTTTGCGCCACGATCCGGACAAGATCATGGTCGGCGAGATACGCGACGCCGAAACCGCGCAAATCGCCGTGCAATCCGCGCTGACCGGGCATCTCGTCTTCAGCACCATACACGCCAACAGCGCCTTCGACGTCATTGACAGGTTTCGCCACATGGGGATCGATGAATTCGATTTTACGTCGGTCGTCACCTGCGTGGTCGCGCAACGTTTGGTGCGTTTGATTTGCCCGCAATGTCGGCAAAAATTGAAGATCACGGCGGACGAGCTGCACGCGGCGGGATTGGTGTCGGATCAACATTTGCAAACGAGTTGGTACGTCGGCAAGGGTTGTGACCACTGTTTGGGCACAGGCTATCGCGGTCGCGCGGCGATCACCGAATTACTATCGGTCACCCCGACGATCAAACGCATGTTGATTGCGCGCAGCACATTAGAGGAATTGAAAGACGAGGCGCGGCGCGCGGGCATGCTCACGTTGCGGCAATCGGCGATCGCGTGC
>JAOUGF010000603.1 GCA_029857925.1 Gammaproteobacteria bacterium | reverse complement strand
TCGTGAGAGAACTGACGGACAGTTTCGAAAGTCACGCGCAACAGACTGAGGGTGGGGTCGATTTGGATCAAACAACCGGCGCGAGAAGGAGTACCTCTTGGGACTCTGTACGGCAGTTACTATTGGAAAACTTAGATAGCGGGTACTTTTAAGAGAAAGCAAATATGCCATGGAAATACAGTCAAAGCAGCGGCAATCTTTCCTACAACGGGCAATTTGTAGGTCATGGATATTCTGGATATAGCTACGGGCGAAATAATCCTGATTTTGAACATGTGAGGGACGTCGGTCCAATTCCGCGCGGAGAATATCGAATGCGCCGTGTTTATAGTGCTCATTTAAGGCCGCCGGTTATCGAGCTCATTCCACTTTGCCAAACCGCCTATAACCGCACCGACTTTAGAATTCACGGCGATAACGCGGAAGCGAATTTCACCGCATCGCATGGGTGCATCATCATGAGAAAGGAGGTCCGCATGGTCGTGGCGGACAGTGCGGACGCTCTACTTGAGGTAGTACGATGAATCCACTGCGGGTGTTATTTTCAACAAGCTTAATTTTATTTAACCTACCAGCACTGGCGAATCGTGCGGAGGAAATTAGAGCTAAGATTACTGTCGATGGCGCAAATGTCGTCTATCAAAATGCTGTTCATTCCAGTGAATTTAAAAAAATATTGTCCGGTATACAAAGTGGCGACAGAGTTTGGTTAGACGTCGCAGCGGCACTACGCTCGGTTTCGGATACCCATGGCTCCGAGCAACTCGATACAGCGTTTTCCGATGCGTTATCGAAATCGGCAGGCACTGCGTTGGTCTATTTGCAAAAACCATTTCGTGCGCGCGACGTGTGCAAACCTCGCATGGTCGAACCAGAAAGTGGAGAATTGAACCAGTTTTTTACCCGTATCGAGCACGCATTGAACGCCGCTCAGGATGGCACATTGCAAGACAAGAAATCTGTCTGTCTATACTATTTAGGCGTTTCAAAGCGAATGATTGACGCCATTGATGTCTTGGCTCGGCACAACGAGAATCCTGAAAAAATCGCAGAGGAGATTAAGACAACTGGAGTCATGCGCGTGAACTCGCGGTTAATTAGCGAAGGTGTTTGGGATTCCGTGATTTCCCGCATTGCAGCGGGTAATCCTGAAACCTGGATTGGGTTGGCTATGTCTTTCCGATCAGAGCCTACATTGCGGCCGCAAATTGATTTAGCGTTGGCGACTGCACTGATGACAAATCCTTTTTTTGTCTTAACGTCTGCGCCCAATGAGGCGGCGTTGTCAGATATTTGCACAGTCAAGAATTTTAAGATTGCTACGTCTGTGCAACGTGATATTGGGGAAACACTGGATGACGTGCTCGCGCCAATGCAAACTCAAACGGCGTTGGCAACAAAAGTTAGGGTTTGTTTATCTGCGCTAAAATGGTAACAATAATTAATTGAAGCTGACCCTGTTTTTTGCAGAACACACCCCCAGGGATGATGGCCGCCGCATGAAGACAGAGATCGTTCGCGAACTGATGGAGAGTTTCGAAAGTCACGCACAACAGACCGAGGGTGGGGTCGATTTTTGGCTGGCCAGGGATATCCAGCACCTACTGGGCTATTCAGAATGGCGAAACTTCAACGGTGTGATTTCCAAGGCAAAAGTTGCGTGTGAGGTATCGGGTCAACCGGTCGCAGACCATTTTGTTGGTGAGAACAAAATGATTGATCTCAGATTGTTTGGTTAGCGCATAGGGTGTGCCGACGTCAAGAAGGCGTATCAATCGAGTGCGGACTTCTATTTAAATAAACTCTATTCTCGAATCACTATAAAGAGTTGAAGTTTGCTGATAATTTTTCATGAGCGATGCACTTTGATCATCCACGTAAACAAATATACTAGTAAACGCAGCAATGAATCCTAGGTATTTTTCTATCAGGACAAGTTAATAAGTCTCAAATAGGTACGGCCAGTATCTGTTATTTTATACCGCACATTTTCACCTAATATCTCAATTCTTTTTACCAATTCAGGATACCTCTTCAACATTTTATTTGCATTATTAAAACGAATCGGTTTTCCCGTCTCCCTTGTTTTATTTTGAATTTCGTTGCAATCCATCGCTACTCCCAATTCTGCCAGGACATTCATA
>JAOUGF010000064.1 GCA_029857925.1 Gammaproteobacteria bacterium | reverse complement strand
GCATCTATCACCACAAGCGCAACGCGCTGCCCCAACGCGACGTTTAAATCCCAAGCGTCCGTCGCGTACGCGAGTTTGTTTCGGACGCGGCATTCCACTGCATGATGTCTGCAGGTGTGGTATACGCCCGCCAAACTCGCTCGATAGGCGCGTCTACGGTGGTGTCAACGGTAATTTTCATGGGCGATTCCTCATCTAAAAGCTTGGGTCAAAACACTCTTGCAGGGTAAACAAACGGCCTTACTAATTTACGCTACGGGCGGCAGTTGCGCATTCGATCGCGAAAGGAGCAACCCGATCGCCGCCAGTGCCGCAAATACCGCCCCGGCAATGAATGTGGCCGATGCGCCGACGGCACTCCATAACAACCCTGCAACCACGCTTGCCAGCAGGAGCGCGCCGCCACTCACCAGATTAAATATGCCGAAGGCCGTGCCGCGCAACTCCGCTGGGGCGGTATCTGCCACCAATTTTGCCATCAGTCCTTGTGTAAACGCCATATGCAACCCCCAGAAAATCGCGCCAAGAAACACGGCCCAAGGCGATGCCGCGATCGCCAACACCAAATCGGCTACGATGAGCACCGCCAGTCCGCCCACCAACAGCGTGCGCGCCGAAAGTCGATCGGCTGCCACACCCGCCGGATAGGCGAACAGCGCGTAAACCAAATTCATGACGATCATAACAACGGGCACATAGCTTATCGCAAGTCCTACATCCTGCGTGCGAAGTATCAGAAATGCCTCGCTGAATCGAGCCAATGTAAAAACCGCGCCTAGCGCGACGATGTACCAATAGCGACCCGTAAGCCGCTTGACGTCCGCCACCGACAGGCCATTCCGAATGTCTGGGGTATGGGCTGATAACGCGGGCTCGCGCACTGCAACTATCAGCAACAGAACCGCGATAAATGCCGGTACCACTGCCGCCCACAACACTTTCTCGATATCGTTCGCGAACCAAATCATGCAGCCCACCGCGAGTAAAGGCCCTACGCAGGCCCCCACCGAATCGAGCGATTGGCGTAGACCAAAGGCCGCACCCCAAAGCCGCGACGGAACTATGTCAGCAACCAGCGCATCGCGCGGCGCCCCGCGTATGCCTTTACCTAAGCGATCGACAAAACGGGCGCCAAATATCCATTCGATCGAGGTCGCCATCGGAAACACCGGTTTAGTGACCGCGCTTAACCCGTACCCAAGCACCACAAGAAATTTACGTTTCCTGAAATAATCGCTGACCGCACCGGAAAACACCTTGGTCATCGCCGCCGTAGCCTCGGCTACTCCCTCGATGACGCCGATAGACGCCACCGACACCCCCAGCACCGTGGTCATAAATATCGGCAACAGGCTGTGCACCAGCTCAGACGAAATGTCCATGAACATCGACACCAGCCCTAGCACCCAGATGCCTGCCGGTAGAGAACGAAACTTCCCTGTTGAATGAGTGGGCGTTTCAGAATGGACGGATAGAGGTGGAATCATATTCGGGTGCCTTTAATATTCGCTGATGCGCGCATTACTTTATTACGAGCGGCCGCAACGCGGTAACCCGCGTAAACACCGTTTTATCGCCGCTTTCCGCCTGCCACTGCATCCCCCAATCGAAATTCTAGAAATGCCTGAATTTAAAACAAGTCGGTCAGCCCACGTCGCACTCATTTCTATAAGCGCGACGCCTCAATAAGCATATCCCGTACTGTTGGCGCTTGGCATACGTAGACACACGCCTCGCCACATATACAGACTGCAATTTAATGTCTACTCTATACTCGCAATAGGCCACGCATGATCGCACCCTTTGTTATTAAATTATAGGGAACCTCTAAAAATTGAATAAAGACGATGATGGCAAGGCGAAAATGCGCAGTTTACACGCAGTAAACGAGCAATTTGAGCCACTTTTCAACGCTGCCAACACGGCTTCAGTGGATTATTAGAGGTCACCTACACTAAAAAAACGGTTGTATACCGAGGGATACATGCTTTGTAGTTCGTGGGGTGAGTTGCAAACGCCGTGAATGGCGAGCCCTCTTTGCAGCGCGGAAATAGGCACGACATAGCGTGCGATCTGCAACATCGCGTGTGCGACCTTATTTGGAATTAAACATCTCATCTATCCATTTGACCGCAGTCCTCACACCGTTTTCCTTCGCCATTTCCGTGCCGAGCTGTTTCGCTTTTTCTTTGAGACCATCCGAACGGGTCGCGAACTCAATCGACTTTGCCAATCGTTTTGGAGTCAAACTCCTGCGCGACAATGGCCTAGGTGCAACGCCAATTCTCTGCAGTTCGCGGCCCCAAAACCCCTGTTCCGACGTATGCGCGACTACAATAGAAGGCTTTCCGGCGAGAATTGCGGCTTGCGATGTACCGGCGCCACCATGATGGACGATCGTGCTACACTGCGGGAAAACCGCGCGATGTGGCGCCGACGTTACAAAATAAACAGTGTCGCTGGATTTAAATCCGCAACTTTCCCAACCTGGTGCTTGGATGACCGCGCGCATGGAAGCCAGTTTCGCGGCATCAAGTAACAATGAAATGGAATCCACACCGTCATTGCCGGACATCACGCTACCAAACGTCATATAAATCGCAGGTTGCCCATCAGACAAAAATCTCTGCAACCCGTCCGGCACGTCGCTTTCTATGGATAAACCATCCCCCGCCAAAAACCCGCAGACACGGTAGTGAGCAGGCCAATCTCGCATGCGTTTACAAATTGATTGACTGACCGCAATTAAGGTAAGATGATCCGAGGCCCATACATTATTAATCAAATCACGTGCGGTTTTAATTCCGTTTTTTATCCGTAGTCGATCGGAATATTTTTTAATCTTCTTATTCATTACGGCCTTCACCAGTGACCATGCAATACGATTGCCGAATGTGCCAAGATCAGGGACACCCGAAGGCGGTTGAAACGTAGAGGGAACGGCACTGTGCACCAGCGCAACACTGGCATAAGGCCGCCCGTACTGTTGCGCCGCCGCATTTAACGGATAGTGGAAAAAATGACCGATCACCAGATCGCTCTCCGCACACAGTTGGGAAGACGCCTCGAACATCTCCGCCTCGGCAGGCAAGAACAACTGCTCTATAATCATCTGCGTTTGCATGATCGGATCCCGTTCACTAAATATCGCCTCTTCTATTTTTCTTAGTCTCGTGTCATCCGAAATCACAGGCGATGACACCATTTTTATAGTCATACCCGAAGGAATATCTAATCTACGATAGTGATCGTTGTCGATGCTCGTAATCACGAGTGTTACTTCATGACCGACCTGTTGCAAGCCTTCACCTAACGCGATAAACGGCCGAATATCCCCGTGACTACCCCAGGTCTGTATCCCAATCTTCATGCGCGACGAAACCTCCTTAATACTGACACTAACAGCACCGATGGCAACACGCTAAAATTACAAAAATGGAACGAATTCGACATCAGATTTCATGCACGCGACCGATTGCCTAAGCTCTATTTTTTCATAATATCGGATTGTACCTTTCGAATAACCGGTACTGATTGAAAGCCTACCAGTAACATAGCAGATACTACACACTCAACGAATGCGTTGCAGGCATGCAGCCTTTTTAGCGCATCCTATTAACCCGGCATCGAAATAAGTCTGAAAATATTTCCTCCCCCCCTCGTGAGGGAGGGCTGGAGAGAGGGGGACGTCACTGTATTTCGATGCCAAGTTAAGAATGACATACAAATAGCGAAACTGATAATCTATCAACAAATTTGCCGCGTAACAAAAAGCATCCGTCACTTTGGTTGTAGCGTGGTAAAACAACCGGTATAATTGCACTGTGGCGGTTAAATTTTCTGCACAATGAAATATGCGTGCAATTCAGGATATTGGTCAAATTCCAGATGCCTGCAAAGACAGCCCGACTCCACTATTAATTGTAAAAACCCAGGTATGCCCAAGGTCGAGTAATAAACCGCAGGGCCCATAGCGTCTTCAATATGGCTGTGTTCTTCGTATAATCCGCCACATGAAAATATTAACACACCACCACTCTTAAGAGCCGCAATTAATTTTTTCAATACAAACGCATGCCGTTCAAGAGGGACATGCCAAACGCTATCCCACGCGGAAATAAAGTCGTATTGCTTAGGCAATTGCCATTGACATATATCTACTTCATAAAAGTGGACGTCAGGATGCCTATCTTTAGCTAGCCGCACCATTTCACTTGAAATATCGACGCCTTCGGGCGTAAACCCTGCCTCTTTAAGCAAAACGATAAATCGACCCGTGCAGCCACATCCCACGTCCAGTGCATATCCTCTTGATTTTACAAATGCGATTGCCCTTTCATGCTGTTTAATTCCATTGCCTTTGTCAAATTCATCGCGCACCCATAAATGAGTGATTTGATTATAAGCCCTGGCTATATCACTGGGTTTCATCTCTAAGGCACCTGATTTGACAAAAACCTGCCTATGCGTTGTTAAGCGCAAACGTCACGGCGTAACAGGTTGTTGAAGCATCGCGATAAACTCCGATAACTCGGGCACGGTATCGTAAACGAGGCCGCTTGTCGGTGTGTTCTCCCAATCTGCCTTCGAGCCCACAAAAATGTGCGCAAAGACATCTTTATGACCGGTCTTATCGAGCAACCCGACGGGTATCCAGATATAAGGCAAGTTGCCAAGCGGGTTAGGCACTGGACAACCGCAGGTAGTGCAAAAGTGAGAGCGAAAGCCAGAGTCGTGCCGCCAGGTTGAAATATTTCGTTGCCCAGCCAACCAACGAAATTTTTCTGCGTTAACGACAGTCGCGGTATTGGCCGTTGCGCCGCTTTGCTTGCGACATTGCGAGCAATGGCACTGGTACAACCGTGGAAGCGCACCATCAATCTCGAACTGTATTTTTTTGCAAAGACAATTGCCGATCATAGTTTCTCCGGAGTAGGCGAATTCACATTCCAACCGCACACGCAAGACCTCTAACCTCGACAGTAGTTCGTTATTCATAACACTGAAGTACTATTATATTTCCTTCGGGATCGGTGGCATAGACCGCCGTGAGCTGACCACCCGGAGCAACAGGGTTGCGCACGGTTGCAGCGCAAGATGTGTACTCATGTGCGCAAACACCGCCGCCTCTAACCCGTGTTGCCAAAAAAGATAGCCGTACACGAGCCCAACCAGGGTGTTTAGGGCCATAACCAAAAATATGGTTATTCCGGTAAGCGGCCCCGTCGCGGCGCTCCCGGGCACGTGCATCAACCCAAAGAGTAAGGCCGCGATAGTGTTGGCGATCCAAAATGCGTTGTTCGGCGTCGCGTCGCCTGCGAACCCAGAAAATAAACTCAGTAGCCATACGATAAACGACAACAAGAACCAACGAAACACCAGTTCTTCAACTATGCCACCGTGAAGCACACCCGCCAGCAATCGTCTCCAAATCGAGATACTGTAGAAATCTACGTGCCTATCGTTTGGTCGATACAGCGCCGATAGTGAAAGAACCACACCCAACGATAATCCGGCCATGATAGGGACTGCAACCGTAGCCCAAAGACTCGGAGCCGGTGATCCTGTTAACGCGCTCTCGACAAGCGGCACACCTACAGTCTTTAACAGCGCAGTGAACAACAACCCGCCGATTATGGCGATCGCTATAACGACCAGATTAATCCCGGCATTTAAGAACCCGATCATGCGTTGTGAACGACTACCGGGTACAGTTTTGGCGTCTCCTTGCGTCAACTTCTGAATGCTTTGATTCAGCGGCGCAACTGCCTGTGAGCCAAGAAAACCTGCCGCTAGAAGAACAGTAAATGTCGTCCAGTCGATCAATTCAAGCATGTGCGATTCCAGGGGGTATACAAAGTAAAATGGGTGTGTACAGTGTTTACTTGCGCTATGCGTCGAGGCAAGCGAGGGGTGCATGCATAGTGTTGCCCGACACGCAGTCGTATTCCACAGCGCAGCGGCGTAGAATTCTAACGGAAAAAAAATGCGCTTTAGAGGTTCCCTTTAGTTAAACGTATTTTTATACACGCTATTGTAATGCCACTCCGCAAATGCCAAATTCGGTACCCAACAAAGCCAAGCGATGATGGGATAGGCAAGCGAAAATTCAACGCCGGCCGCCATAGACGACGGGAGGTAAAGGCGCAACATGACTGCGGCGAATGTGAGCGAATAATTTCTAATCATCCACTTGCTATGCTCAGCGATCGCGCCGCGACGAATAGCCCGGTAGGCACGTAGACCTGAATAAAGCCATAGTAACGCAAGTGTCGCAAAACCGAGTTTGGCGACGTAACCGCCATAAGCAAACTGCGCCATATAGAGACCGGATAATCCGCCAACGAGAACTCCCACACCTAAATAGGCACGGCCAAGCCAACGATGGACATTTATGCGTTTTTGCCGAAGATGTGTAGAAAATTGAAACGGACCAAGGGCCAACGCAAAGACCGAAGCGAATGCATGCGCATAAATCCCTGCGGGGTGCGCCAGGAAATTTGCCTTCATATCAGGATGAACGAGCGACCCCAGCGGTAGAAAACTATAGGCAAACACCGCATACCCGGCAACGCCCAGTGCCAGCAAATAAAGCAAACCATTTCCAACTACAGACATATATCTTCCTTGTGACGAATGCGAAATGTTATGTATGACCCGCCCGAAAGTCATGGCAGAATGGGATCGATTGCCCGTAACTAGGGATGAAAATCTGCGAGGAGTATCGGGCTGAAAGATAATTTATAGCCCGGTGAACGCCGAATGATATTTAATTATCCCTGTCTTACCGTGAAGATATCCCTCTTGAAGTTCCATCACCATGAACTTCTCTTCCGACACTTCATATTCACAGCCTATGCCAAAGCGCGCTGAAGGTTTGAAACCAAAGCGCGGGTAATAACCCGGGTGCCCGAGAACAACGGCTGCACCGTATCCTGATGCTTTACACTGCTGAAGGCCGGCGTGTACAAGGGTGGTGCCTATGCCTGTATTCTGGTGTAATGGCGCGACAGCCAAAGGGGCGAGACCCATGATCTTTATGCCAGGATGACCAGAAAGCGAAACCGCTGTAAACATGATATGGCCCACAACTATCTTGTTGTCCTCCGCAACGAGTGACACGATCGGCTGGGCTTCTCTTCGCAGGATGTCAACAAGATTCGCCTCGGCCGATGTCCCAAACGCAGATTCGTTCAGCGCATACACCGCCGCCTTATCCGTTGCTTCTTCCCATCGAACCAGCATACACCCTCACAAAATATTCAAAGAAAAAAAATGGGACGCAGACAGACGTCTGACGCAAATACCGGGTTAGATATGTTTATGGCTATTTTCAAAAATCACATCGGTTATCTCAGCACCACTGTTCTTGTTTTTACGACAACCTATACTTTTCAGAAATTTATGATTGCGCTGTCGATCAGCGAGCGTAGTCTGGGTTATGCTAGAATTGTTGAACTCAGGCGAAAGTTCCCAATGCGATAATGCACAATAATCGCCGCTGAAATGAATCAATACTTAGGGACTAGACTTGGGATTACAGTCGCTGGTTAGGCACTATTGTTCTATTCTTGCGATCGCCCTTAAAACGGATGGCGCTATAATCTTGTGCATTGGTGCCACCGGAATCATATACAGCCGACCAAGCCAATTATGCACATGCACGATTGTTGTGACTGTGATAACCACCGCACCAGTGCTTTCTTGGATTTCCCGATAGACCGAAAGTACCACATCGAGATGTTTATCTTTGTCACCCACAACCACTTCATTAAATGTATTGGATATTAATGTAAAAATACCGATCCGATCACCTGGCTTATAGTCATATGCGCTCTTTGCGCTATTTATCTTATTAAACGCCCCTAGATTTTTGATTCCTACGAATCTGGCTAATCTATTACGAACGCCCATGCAGGCATTCACCCATGCCGGAGCAGACGAAAAGGCTTTCACAAATTGATCCATAGCAGAAAGTTGAGGTGACGCGGGAAGAATGGACCATGAATCGTGAAAATGGCAATCAAGTACTAACGACGCTACACGGCTTAGGTTCGGAATACTATTCTTGAATGGTATTTTATTCATATACTCTAAATGATCTCTATTGGTCCTATTCACTCCAATATCAAAAACGACTGGGGTGTATTTGGATAAATTAACGGGAGCTATGCTAATTACTACATTTAACGAAATGTTTTTTCCATTCTTTGTGTATTCGGTATTTTTCCAATTTTTACATCACCTATCATTTCACCTTTAGCCGCTGCCATGCCCAGTAATTCCGTTATTTCATCCGGCACTAAATCTTCACTAATAATTTTTAAGGTGACTTTATATCTATCAAACTTCCCACCAAACCATGCCGTTCCTTCAGGAGCAGACTCTACTTGTGTGTCAGGTGGCTCCTACATTTTTTCTCAAGGGAACCTCTAAAAATTCGATCAGGGGATGCAGCGCTAGGCGGAAAGGGGCGAAAAAGCGCAGTTTACACGTTGCCTCAAAGGGCTGACATATCTGAGCATTTTTCGACACTTTTCAACGACGCGATGCGCCGCTCAGCGGATTTTTAGAGGTTCCCTTATGTTACGGCCAACGCGGCATTATCCCGCCAAGGTTCTGTGGCGCGCAGCGGTGCAGAACCTTGGTCGGCTCGAGCGAAGCGAGTGGTTTGTGTATACAATGCAAGCTATTCCCGGCATTTACTACTTTACAGACGCTTAAAATTGAATACCGATATGTACCGTAGGAAACAACACGAATGTATTTACATTGTATTTTTCTCCGGAGATAACGACAGCACTCGTATCCGAAACGTTGCGCATTAAACC
>JAOUGF010000602.1 GCA_029857925.1 Gammaproteobacteria bacterium | reverse complement strand
ACTTCCGCATGCACCGACTTCGCCGAACAGTTGCATTGTTCAGGTATCACCGTTGCGCCAACCACCCATAATACTCAATATTTATACGTTAATTTCGTGGACTAAATCTAAAATCACTCCTATAGCATAGCTAAATTAATTTCAATTACTATAGGAATGGACAACTATTTTCATTTTCAGAAATATGGAAATCCACACCCATCAGGGTTTGGACTAAGAATAACCAAGATTAAAGCAGGATTTTATGAAGTTAGACTGAAAAATTACATAGTGTAGTGCCTGCCGTTGCGGAAGGCTCACTAAACACCTGCAAATGGTCACCCACCGGGAGCGGGCGACCGCAAAAATGCACTGCAATTACTGCGGCCGCACAACCAACCAGCCGTTATCAATTCGGCAATACATGACAACCGCTTGCGCCGCAACTCGCCTTTGTCCAACTGCCCGCGTTTGCGGCGACACCGCCGGTTAATTGCAAACGGGCGGCATCGTAATAGGGTAAAAAGGTATAACCTGGCGCTTTTACGCCTGGCACATCCGCGACTTCAGTGCCCACCGCGTTGACATCGACAAGGAAGGCCTTCAATTTCCACCCATGCATCTGCTTGGTGTGGCAATCGCTGCAACGATACCCGGTCACGAGTTGTGCGTGGCGCACATGCAGATTTGAAAACGTTGTGGCGGGTGTCGCTGATACACAAGGAGCAACGTTACAGCTAAAACCACTGGCACTCACTGAGGCCCCCGTATTGCCATAGCTATTGATCGAATGGCAATCATAGCAAAGGGCGTCACCGGCCTTTTTCATCTTGCCGCTGTGCGCTTCATGGCAATCCGAGCAATACATCGTCTGTGTGCCCACCGCCTGATCAAACGGCGCGACAAACGCCCCGGCTGCGGCACCACTACCGCCCGTCGCGGCGATCACAGGGTGTTTTCCGGTGCCGCTAAGGAATTCCGCTGCGACATTGGTCACCTTATTGGTCGCATTGATTTGGGTGTTGTTCAAACTGTAATTGGAGTGACACTTTACACAAACCTGATATTCTTTGGTGACCTCCGTGCCGGAGCCCGTGTTACCTTGCTTTACGGTAAACGTCATCGTCGCGGTGTCATAAGGCGTAAAGGTACCCGCGTAATTCGCCACCGGATCGACGCCGTAGTTCCCCACCAATACCCCCGCCACCGTATTGGTGTGCGCAGTGCCCGCGACGTGGCTGTGCGTCCCGGTTTGCGTGCGATGCGGGTGATGACAATCTGCACACTCTACGTGGCGGTTGGTAGCGAGATTTGTCTGGGTTTCCGCGAGGTTTCCGCCCGTTGCAACCAGCGTTCCGTTGCCGAGGTCTACATTTTTCTTCGCGGGCGCGTGGCCATCGCTATACGCGTTGCTCGTCGCGATAATTTTATCTCCGTGCGAACTCAGGCTGACGCTGGTCGCGGACCCGGCCAAAAACGCGGATTCTATGTTCGTCAATGCCGTGGCATTCAACGCGCTGCCCCCTTGTGCGGCATGGCATTGATAACAGGTATTCTCGGTCGCGCTGTTTCCACCCAGGGTGTTACTCGCACCCGCGCGCAACAAATACGGTGCGCCCGCGACGGTATGGGTGTCGTGACAATTCAGGCAAGCGGCCTCCCACATATTGATGTTGTGCGGAAACTCGCGTTTATCGGCCGCGGCGTCGGTATAGGTGTACGGTGTCGCTCCTGATTTGGCGTGCGCGGAGTTCGCCCATCCCGCCTTGTTGTGGCAGGACAGACATTGCTGGTCGTTGGCCATCGTGAAGCTATTGTCGGCAGGGTTGGCCTTCTGGAAACGATTTAGGCGCAAAAATTTGATATTCACATTTTCATCCGCACCTGTGCCGCGGATATGCGGATCGTGACAGGTTGTGCACTGTAGTGTATTTTTTGCATTAATAATTTCCAATGGCGCGGCGGGATAGGTGTGCGCAAGCGTGTTACGGACATCGACGCCGGTCGCAGGCGCGACCCCGGGGGTAAATAATTCGCCGTCGTTGCTGGCCAGCGTTGCGTTGTATTCAATTGTAATGGGGTGATCGTTACGCAAGTCGATGCCGGTATTACGCGTATACCCACTCCCCGCACCGTCGCCATCGGGCATTTTACCGCCATTGGTGCCGCTC
>JAOUGF010000062.1 GCA_029857925.1 Gammaproteobacteria bacterium | reverse complement strand
GATCAGGGGATGCAGCGCTAGGCGGAAAGGGGCGAAAAAGCGCAGTTTACACGTTGCCTCAAAGGCCTGGCATATCTGAGCATTTTTCGATCCTTTTCAACGACGCGATGCGCCGCTCAGCGGATTTTTAGAGGTACCCTTAACTGTCCAAACGAGATAACTTTAATCGCTTGCAGCTACTCATCCAAGTCGATAGCCTATCAACGCGCTTGGTAAATTACAAGCGAGAATGTTTCAATACATTGTTTTTATTAGTTTTTTAACAACCACCAGATAAGCGTCTAGGCCACCCACCCTATAAGAGCGCAGGCGTTGATTAATCCTAGAAACAGTCGTTGAGCACTACTACGATATCTATGTCTAACTATTTGAAACGAATAAAATATTGTAAAATTTACATTTACCCAATGATTGAGAGCGCTACGCCGCAGATAGCACAACTTACCGCCGCGCGTGGCGTTCTAGCTAAGGGCTGGCCCACACTGCGAATTGCGGCGTGCCCTGCGCACACTAAAACGCGCACTTCACGGCATTCAACACCTGCTTCTAGGTTAATGTTTTCACTGAACATTATTGCGGCAAGACTCTCAAGCCTACTCGGCCAGTATCTTACACAACTTTTTTTAAATCTAAGGAACCTCAAAGAATACTGTGGAATCAACGCCAATCAATTTGCATGTAAGGGGGACGACGGGATGCCGACGGACAAATCCCTTTAGACACCCATTTTTACACCAAGTCGATGCACAATAGATTCGGCTTGCTACAAATTTACAGACGAGTTTTTGCAGGAATTACGTCTACTGGAAGATAGCGGTCCAAAATACTTAAAAAAAGTTTTACATCAATAGGTTTCACAATATATTCGTCGAACCCTGAAGTAATGCCCCGCGCAATGTCTCTGGGCATGGCGTTGGCGGTCACCGCCACGACAGGAATACCGCTCAATTCACGATTGGTTTTTAGCTCCGCTAAGACTTGATACCCGTCCATGCCCGGCAGATTAATATCTAACAAAATTAGCAAAGGACGCTCAGTGGCTGCGAGTTCAAGCCCAAGGCTTGGCGTATGCGCGGTCACCAAATGGAGATGCGGCCGTTGGCGCAGTAAACGTGTAACCAATTTTAGGTTGGCTGGATTGTCCTCAATATATAATACTGTGCGTCGAACGCCCAATGTATTATTTACTCTAGCGCTTTTATTGGCTTCAATGCGAGTACTTTTATCTGTATTTTTCTCTTCTTTCATGAACACATCACGCGCCAGTGATATCCAAAAGGTGCTGCCTACTCCCTCTTCACTTTCCATCGCTACCTGCCCGCCCATCGCCTCAATTATTCGTCGGGTTAACGCCAGACCGATACCAGTGCCTTCAATGTCACCGCCTTCCGCGCCTAGCCGATGAAATGCTTGAAACAATTCGGCTTGCCGTGCGACTGGAATACCCATACCGGTATCGACAACCTGGATACCTATCATACCGTCGCCATTGGGCGCCACAGTGACCGTTGCACGGCCACCTTTTCGATTGTACTTTATTGCATTTGACATCAGGTTAATAAGCGCTTGCTTTAAACGAGTGTAGTCCGCGCGCACTACCTCGTCATCGTCCCCCTGATAGGTCATAACTACATCTTGTCGCTTGGCAAGAGGCCCCAACAAGGCCATGCACTCCCTTACAAGCGGACTGATTTGTACCGGTTCCAATGAAATTACAATGTGGCCGGACTCCACCTTTGCGAGATCCAGCACTTCATTGATGAGTTCCAATAAGTGACTTCCTGCCTTGTAAATCTCTTGCACGCTCCCTCTTTGAACCTCGGACAATCCGTCATCGAGCTCTAGCAATTGACTAAAACCCAATATCGCGTTCATCGGGGTGCGCAATTCATGCGACATATTTGAAAGAAAATCCGACTTCGCCCGGTTAGCCCGTTCCGCTTCATCTTTGGCGGTAATGAGCGCTTGTTCCGTACGTTTCAGTTGGGTGATGTCCTGAACCGCGCCTATTAATCGCAGCACGTGCTTTTGATCATCGTGTTCTAAACGCGCGATTTCATGCACATAACGCACCTCGCCATTTGGACGCAGGATGCGATGCACAACATCATGCAAGCCAGTTTCCGCCGCTATGCGCTCACTGGCATATACTGATTCCAAGTCATCCGGATGCACAGCGGCATGAAAGGCCTTTATACTCGGCTTAAACGTCGCGGGATCCTGACCAAAGATACGGTAAATTTCGTCTGACCACGTTAACTCACCCGTCGTCAAATCCGCATGCCAATGCCCCAGCAACGCCATCTGTTGTGTCTCGCGTAGCTGCTTTTCACGTTCTTCTAGCACGATCTCCGCGCGTTTTCTATCATCGATATCCTGAACCACCCCCAACATCTGCACTGCCTTGCCTTGTGCGTCCCGTATCACCGCACCACGTTCAAGCAGCCAACGCACACGTCCATCCGACCATACCACGCGATGCTCAATGTCAAAACGTGCATCGTTAAAAATAGTTGCGTTTATCGCATCGATTACTTTCTGTCGGTCATCCGGGTGTATCGCATCAAGGAATTTATCACGTGTGGCTGCTGTTTCTCCCTGCGCATAACCGAACAATGGTGCGACACGTTCTGTCCAGTATATTTCACCCGTCGCTATGTTCAAGTCCCATGTACCGATGTTCGCGAACAATTGGCCTCTACGCAACCGCTCCTTATGCTCCTCCGCCTCCGCCTCGGCGTGTTTGCGCTCAGTAATATCCGTACGCAATGAAACATATTGATAGGGTTTGCCAAGATCGTCTAAAAATGGGACGATCGTGGACTTCACCCAATAGAGTTTTCCGTCTTTACGGCGATTACAGATTTCACCCTGCCATGTGTTTCCTGTGGAGATGGTACTCCACAATGTGCGGTAAAACTCAGGCGGATGGACGCCTGATTTTACAATTTTGTGGTTCTTCCCCAACAACTCCTCGCGGGTATATCCGCTAATTTCGCAAAATTTGTCATTTGCGTATATGATTCTTCCGACGCGGTTGGAAATGCTGACGATCGCATGTTGATTTAGCGCAAGATGTTCACGCTCGCGCTCATAAAGAGTGAATTGCAAACGCCTTTGTATCGCACGATTCTGACGAGCGCGGCGCGCCCTTGAAGACACTGCAGCAATAAAACGCTTTGCCTCTATCGGCTTCTCCAAAAAATCGTCACCGCCGAAATAAAGTGCACGCAATTGTTCGGTAATATTATTTTCAGCAGACAAAAACAAGATGGGGGTGTATGCATTCTTTTCGCGCAGCAGTGCCGCAAGCTCCGGGCCGCTGACCTCGGGCATATGAATATCGAGCACGATCACATCCGGATTAAATTCATCAACCACATCCAAGGTTTCCATGGGATTGGTGATTGCGCGCGAAACCATCCCCTCGGAATGCAGTATAGCGGAATGCAGCGCCAATATATGTGAGTCATCATCCACCAGCAATATGCGATAGGGCCGCTCCGGCAAGCGTGACGTCAACGTGTCAAGTATGTCAACCAATTGACCATCATCATACGGTTTCATTAAATAGCGTTTGATACCTGCACGAAGGGCCGCTAGACGGGCGTGAATGTCGCCATGACTAGAAATGGCCAACACCGGAATTGAATTCGACGTGTGTAAATTCAGCCCTAAAATTGCCGTCAAGGCGGCGTCTGCCCCGTCGTGAAAATCCATATCCACAACCACCGCCGCAGCACGTTCTGCGTCGTTACCCTGACAGGCATCAGCCAACGCACTCGTTGTGGAAAATATCTGTATACGAAAACCGTTCGCACGCAATATTTGGGATAAATACTCTGCCTGCGCAATGTCATCTTCCAACACATGAATGAGTGGAGAACGATCTAATCGCACAAGCGTCTCAGGGGGTAGTAAATATTCGGCGCCGGTAACGGAATGGGGATGCTTTGTGGTCTCCGATATCTGCTCGAACGACTTCAATATCGCCTGCCACTGCGCGGCAGAGGGCGTAGCGCCGCTGGTGATGAGGTGCGACAACATCGACTCGGCTTCTTGGGCCACGAGTGAAACCGACGGAAAACCAAAAGTTGCTGCTGTACAGCTTAAACTATGGACCAAACCCAAAAGGGTCTGCACGTCGCCCAACTGCAAGCTATTGTGATTTAGACTATTAAATCGGCTGCGAATCAGTTCAAGCCGAGCAGGTAAGCGCGCGGCGAATTGGCGTCGGATCTTGGTGTAATTTTCAGAAATTGGGCCAACCATACTCGATTCCGATTTTTGGTAATTTTTTCACGTTCACGTGGGGAATGAAGTGAGTAAAAATTGACGCCATCCCGTGTACAACGCATCACCTCCGCGAATTAACTCAACACATGCGAGGATTTACCCCTCCCATGTTTTGCCTCACTTATCCACAAAATTCACCCGCGTACTGGCTATGGGCGTAGACTCATTCTATATCTATAGTATATCTGTACACTACTACACAATCTTAATAGAAATTTTACGTTGCGCCTTCGCATGATATCGCCCCAAGAACGCCATAGACATTAACTGCGCAATGCAATATATAGTCCTTTCAAAAAATTCAGGTGAAATCAACGTGGTTTGAATTTCAACTCAGGTTCAGCGACATATCGTCCTCGCCACTGAACCAGCGTTAATTAGGTTGTTAACCCTGTTCACACGCCATCAAAATGCAGGTCTACACATTAAAATATAATAAACTTTGTAAATAAATGGAATGTAAAATAGAGGAGAATGTGGAGCGGCGCACGTATTCTCGCTAGTAACAACTGTAAACTAAGGGAAGATACGCATACCTTTATTTTTTTCTAAGCTAGTAAATAGAAATCCGTATTACAACTCAACATTGAAGATCAAAGGATCTTTTGTGTTAAACCCTATTTTTACACTCAGCTGTAAATCTGATAAATCTGGCTCTGGACAATTTTTAACAGCAATTAGCAGTAGGCAGGGGCATGACATCACTTTGATTCATGTTGATACAAATAATTACAATTTTAATTTTCAGATCGGCTCATACCTACTGTTAACATATATACACTTTACTATCCAAAACTCACGCGCACCTTATTGGTGCATACAAAAACTAGAAGATTGGGTATATTTATCAAAACGAAACAGTCCTGTATATTTATTTGTAGATACCGATATTACTCACCGAAACACGTTACACTCGATGGTATGTTACTTTGGTTACAAGATTTACGACGAAAAGGTACATCACGAAAGGCGAACAAGTTGAGGTATTTCAACAAGCACCTCGCCTTTACGTCACGCTGTTGCGGAACAATTTTATAGATGACGTCATACAACACGCAAAGGCAATAGTTTGAATTTTTCCAACAATTTTTCGCACCGTATGCTAAGTGATGCACAGTTAAAGCGTAGCGCATATATTGCGATGCTTCTATTGTTGAGTATACCTCCCTTCGTGGGCGGTTCCATCATGGGGCTTATCGGGTTTTATCCACTTCCAGAATTCTATTTTGTATTCAAAAACTATTGGGTTTTACTCTATATCGGCGCGTTCACTCTAATCTACGCATTGATTTTGCCAAAAATAGTGCAGAAAATAGTCTCGCTTCCTCAAATGGAGCGAAACCTTGCCCAAGCGTACACGCAGCGTGTTTTTCGTCGTCTACCTTGGTTCCTATTTGGCCTAGTAACGCTTTATTCTATAGGCGGTGCGTTGGTCGCGGACTTTGCGCTCGAGGCTATCGGGGTTCGCAAATACAATTTCAATGACCACCTTTACACGCAGTCCGGCCTCATTCCTGTCGTACTAATCACTTCTTTTCCAATTTTTTTCTATTTTGTTGATCGCCTTGGCAGGTATCTGGGGCCCCGCGGTCTAAGCGTAATCGCGATTCCACTTTGGATGAAGTTATCCATGCTGGGCCTCGTCACCCCCTTATTGATAGATACCATTTTGATTGGCTACTACTACAACCGCACAGGATTTTTTCAATGGGAAACGCTAGGATTATGGTTTTCGTTGATTATATTGGCGGCGGGTGGCACTTGGATGGCGTGGTTGAGCCTACGTCTGGGGATGGCCCCGCTGGAATTATTTATTGCGGCGCAAGAATCATCTTCATCGATAAAACCTCCGACTACCATAACCCCTCTTTCGCTTGACGAATTGGGTGTACTGACGGCAAAATTCTCAGAATTGTTATCCATACAAATCAGTTTGACTCAAGAACTACAATACGCGCAATCGCTCACCCATTCGGTGATTGACCAAGCTGAGGCGTTGGTTATGGTGCTTGACAAAGAAGGCCGTATTCTACGTTTCAATCGTGCATGCGAATCACTCACCGGCTATTTATTTTCAGAAGTGGCTGGTAAATTATTCTGGGAAATATTTTTGCGAACGGAGGATGTTGCTTCCTGTCGTAATTTATTCTTTAAATCGTTTAATAACGCGCTTAGAGATAAAATTCCCTTGCACACTAGTCTGTGGATCAGCAAAGGTGGACAACAATATTTCATTGAGTGGTCCAATGCCCTTCTGTTTAGCGCGGAAGATAAGCCCGAATTTATGGTGTCAGTAGGCATCGACATCACCGCGCGAAAACACGCGGAAGAAGTTCTACACGAAAATCAATCTGCGCTACGCACAACAAATTATTTACTTACCGCCGTGCTCGACACCACTCCGGTCATGATCGCCTATCTAGATTCCTCGATGAATTTCGTGCGAGTGAATCAATCATACGCGGCAGCCGACAACAAAACGCCAGATTATTTTATTGGCAAGAATCATTTCTTGCTCTACCCTAACACTGAAAATGAAGCTATTTTTCGTCGCGCCGCTTTGACCGGGATTCCCTATGTCGCAACGGCAAAGCCCTTTGAATACGCGCATCATCCGGACCGTGGCGTTAGTCACTGGGATTGGACGCTGACACCGATAAAAGACACTGATAACGTAGTGACGGGGCTTGTTTTATCGTTGATGAATGTGACAGCGCGTATCGAGGCGTTGGAGGATATTCAAAAAAAGGAAACAGAATTACGAATCGCGAATGAGTCCTTAGAAGCGCGCGTCAATGAGCGCACGCGCGCGCTCGTAGAAGCAAATGAGTTTAATAATCGTATTTTAACTGTTTCACTGGTCGGCCTCGCAGTATATCGACATGATGGCGCGTGCATATTCGCGAATGACGCCATTGCACGCCTGATCAACGCCACTCCTCAACAAATGTTACAACAGAATTTCAAAAACATACCCTCATGGGACGCATCCGGCATGTTGAAGACCACCTTGTCTACCCTTGCCACCGGGGAAAGTTGTGTACAAGAATTTCACTTAGTCACAAGTTTCGGTCGGGAGGCGTGGTTTGAATGTGCGTTTGTTCGTTTCTTACAAAACAACGAATATCATGTTTTATTAATGGCCAGTGACATCACTGCGCGAAAAGTGGCGGAGTTGGCATTAATTACCGCCAAGGAAATCGCGGAACGCGCCAATCGGGCTAAAACGGATTTCTTATCGCGTATGAGTCATGAACTTCGTACACCAATGAATGCCATCTTGGGATTTTCACAAGTATTGGAATTAGAAAATCTACCGCCTGAACATCACGAATATGTATTGGAAATTCATCGCGCGGGCGATCACCTGTTGGAACTCATCAATGAGTTACTCGATCTTTCTCGAATTGAGGCCGGAAAACTCACTATCCACGTACAGTCGGTCATGGTACACGGCGTGATTTCGGATTCCATCCGGTTGGTGCATTCTTTAGCCGCGACGCGGGGGATCAACATTACTAACCAATGCAGCACCGACATTTCAGTACTTGCTGATCCGACACGGTTGCGCCAGATAATGGTAAATCTTTTAACTAACGCCGTGAAATACAACCGTCTAGGTGGCGAAGTTCGCATTGATGCCGTGCCCCGTCCTGACCGGCGTATTGCATTGTCTGTGACCGACACCGGCCCCGGTATCCCACCTGAGAAAATTCAGCGTCTGTTTCAAGCCTTCGATCGATTGGGTGCGGATGCCACCGCCGTGGACGGTACCGGTATAGGCTTGGCACTATCGAAACAATTAGCTGAACTGATGGGCGCAACGATGGGGGTTCAAACTACACCCGCCCAAGGCTCTACCTTTTGGGTAGAACTCGCGCGCGCAGACCACGACGACACCGAAGCAAACCTGCGTCTGAACAGTCCAGAACGAAATGCCGATGATGCCTATCTCGTGCTTTACGTGGAAGACAATCCAGCCAATTTACGTGTCGTAGAGGCCCTGTTTCGCCAGCAGCCGACACTAAAATTGATTTCTGCCACCCACGGCGAAGCCGGTTTAGAGTTGGCACAGCGTCACAAACCAGATGCAATTCTGCTCGATATTCAATTGCCTGGTATGGACGGTTACGCGGTATTGGCAGCGTTACGCGCCGATCCGGACACGTCGGATATTCCGGTCATCGCCCTGTCGGCAGATGCGATGCCCCATGACATTGAAAAAGGATTGGCCGCAGGATTTACTGAATATGTGCCAAAGCCGCTACATGCGCACGCATTTATCGCGTCACTCATGCGCGTATTAGATTCACGTAAACATGGGCGTGAGTAACTGTAAAACTTCAGCGCTCACTGTACAACATCAATCCAAGTCTCCATACTTATCATCGTTGTCCTTATCCGCAGCGATTTCAGCTTGGCGTCTGGCCTCAAAAATATCTTTGCGCTCTTCAAATCGTTTCGCTACCGCGTCTTTATTCGTGGGTATGGTCATCTCACCGTAGAACACTTGTTTCAAAAATCTAAATCCAAAACGCATCAAGGCATAGTCATCTGCGATTATCGAATCAAACTCCGCATCGTCTAATATGTAGAGC